>NZ_JBHUXZ010000013.1:0-127361 GCF_042668985.1 Gordonia sp. NPDC057258 | reverse complement strand
GATCCGGCTCACCCTGCATACCCACCAGGATCCCAGCCCACCAGGCAAACCCGCTCACCCCACACCGAAACGACACCGACTATTTCAGCAGTCTCCTAGTGCCATGCGATTGGACTGCAACGCCGTTGCCCACAACCTCGCCTTCGCGGCCCTCGTCGTCTTGTCGACATAGTGCGCGGTGATCAGTTGGCGACATGCCGAACTGGTGCTTGAAAGTTCGGGTGAAGTGGCTCGAGTCCGAGTACCCCCAGCGCGACGCGATCGCCGTGATCGAATGGTGAGTGCACTCAAGCTCGCGCCGGGCACGCATCAATCGCCGCAATCGCACAACTGAGCCGAGAGTATCCCCGGTTTCGGCAAACATCCGATGGACGGTGCGGACTGAGACCGCGTGTGCCGCTGCCACTGACGCAGGAGTGATCACTGTGTCCGGAAGATGATGGTCGATCCAGTCTTCAATCGCTGGTCGCAAAGCCATCGACGGTGCCGGACCTCCCCCGCCGTCGCTCGGGTGCAGCGAACCGACGAGAAGCTCTAGCGCGGCATTGCGGACGGTGCATACCGCCGTAGAACCCAGATCCTCGCCGGCTACGAGCAGCGATTCCAGGAAATGGTCCAGCAACTCGGTCGCCGGTGATCGTCGCCTAACGATCAGACCAGACTCGACCAATCGGCTGGAGCCCACTGCGGTCAGTAAGCCAGTAGGGACCACCATTAATCGCTTTTCGACGAGATTGCCCACCGTAAATCGGGCGGGTCGCTCGCAGTTCCACAAGAGCAGGTCACCTTTCCGCAGCAGAGTCGTCGAATCGTCCTGTCCGATCAATTCGGTGCCAGAACGGACCAGGAGTGCAGTCATGAGAGCACCATCCGACTCGGCGGCCTGCCGGCTTGTGCGTGCAGCCGACAGAGGGCCACACTGCATATTGACCACCGCCAGCTCGCGATAAGTCCGCTTTTGCATGCCAAGGTCGATACCGCGAGTTGGGTCGGCCGGTGGGACGCGTACCGCGAGGGCAACATTGATGCCGGCCATCGCCTGCTCGAGCTGTGATGCACGGTCCAGAACCGAGACACGGTCCGATACCTGGCCCGCTGCCGGTACTCCGTGGACGGGCCTAGTGGCACTCGATTGCATCGGATTCTCCTGCCTTAGAGGGATCTACTGATGAGTTCCTTCATGATCTCGCTGGTGCCGCCGTAGATCTTCTGGACCCGCGCATCGGCGTACATCCGGGCGATCGGGTATTCCATGATGTAGCCGTAGCCGCCGAAGATCTGCAGGCAGCGATCGGTGACCTCGATCTGCTTCTCGGTGCCCCACAGCTTCGCGATCGACGCGGTCGCCGGGTCGAGCGTCCCGTCGATCGCCCGCCCGATGCAGTGATCGATCAGCGTCTTGCCGGCCAGCACCTCCGCCTTGCATTCGGCCAGAACGTATTTCGTGTTCTGAAAGGACAGCAGCGGTTTACCGAACGCCTCGCGCTGCTTCGCGTAGGCGACCGCCTCGATCACCGCGGCCTCGGCGGCGGCCACCGCGCCCAGCCCGATGGCCAGACGCTCCCGGTGCAGCTGGCTCATCAGCTGGATGAAGCCCTGCCCCTCGACGCCGCCCAGCAGGTTCGCGGCCGGCACCCGCATGTCGGTGAACGACAGCTCCCGGGTGTCCTGACCGTGCTGGCCCATCTTCTGCAGCACCCGGCCCCGCTCGAATCCTTCGAGCCCGTCGACCTCGGCCACCAGCAGCGAGATGCCCTTGGCGCCCTGGGACGGATCGGTCTTGCAGACGATGACGAGCAGATCGCAGTGGGTTCCGTTGGAGATGAACGTCTTCGAGCCGTTGACGACGTAGTGGTCGCCGTCGAGGCGTGCGGTGGTGCGCACCGACTGCAGGTCCGATCCGGTGCCGGGTTCGGTCATCGCGATCGCCAGCACGCTCTCGCCCGTGGCGCAGGTCGGCAGCCACCGCTGCTTCTGCTCCTCGGTCGCGTAGGAGAGCAGATAATGCGCGACGATCGTGGAGTGCACAGCGATCGCCAGCGCGCTGTCGTGGGCGAAGGCCAGCTCCTGCAGCACCACCGCCTCGTGGCCGAAATCGCCTCCGCCGCCACCGTATTCCTCGGGCACATCGGTCAGCAGCAGGCCGGTGGCGCCGGCCTTGGTCCACACGTCTCGATCGACCTGATGCTGCTGCGCGAACCGTTCCTCGTGCGGCGTCAGCTCTTTGGCGAAGAAGTCACGCGCCAGATTGCGCAGCGCGGCGTGCTCGTCGGTCTCCCACGGGGAGCGGTAGTCGGGAAAGAGTGTGCTCATTGCGTTCTACTTTCAGTGAGATGCAAGTACGCTCCCGGCTCCACGTGTGCGTTGCGGACAGTGGTGTGTCCGATAGTGACAGCCAGGACCGGGCAGTCGACGGATGCTGTCACAGCGCCATCACGACCGCGCAGCGTAGACGTCCGCATGATTCACGCGCATAACCTTCTTGTCGAGCTTGCCGACGCTGGTGCGTGGCAACGATTCCAGACGGATAATGACGTCGGGCAGCTGCCATTTGGCGAACTGGCTGTCGAGTAGCGCGTGGATCTCGGCCAGCGGCAGGTCGGCGCCGTCCTTGGTGGCGACCAACACCACGGGCCGTTCCTGCCATTTGGGATGTGGCACGCCGATCACTGCCGCCTCAACGACATTCGGGTGTGCGACGATCGCGTTCTCCATGTCGATCGAGCTGATCCATTCGCCGCCGCTCTTAATGACATCCTTGATGCGGTCAGTAACCTTGAGATAGCCGTACTCGTCGATGGTGCCGACATCGCCGCTACGCCAATAGCCTTCGAAGAACCGCGAGTCGTTGTCGTCGAGGTCGTAATAGCTCTCGACGATCCACGGCCCGCGCACCAGGATCTCGCCGGCGGATGCCCCGTCGTGCGGCAGGTCGACACCGCCAGCGTCGACGATCCGGATATCAACACCGGTCATCGGAAGTCCCTGGTAACGCTTGTGATTCCACTGTTGCTCGTCAGATAGCCCCCTCAGCGATGGCTTGATACCCCGATTGGTGGTGACCAATGGTGTCGTCTCAGTGGCACCGTATCCCTGGACGATGTCCGCCCCGGTCAGGTCGTGGAATCCGCGCATCATCGTCAGTGGCGGCTCAGTGGCGCCAGACAACAGCCGGGTCCTGCCGAAATCGGGTTTCGTGGTCAGGGTTTCGATATATCGGAGCATCGGCTCGAAGATGGCGGGCGCACCGTTGGCAACGGTGACGTCCTCGGCGATCATCGCGTCCACCAAGGTGGATGTCTCCTCCGCGGCGTAGCGACCGGGGAGCACGAACCGCGTGGCCGCGAACACGCCGGCCTGCGGCAGACCCCAGCAGTTGCCATGGAACATCGGGGTGATCAGCATGATCGTGTCGTCGACCGTCAGAGACAATCCCTGCGCCTCCGAGACCGAATGCAGGTAGATCCCGCGGTGAGAGTAGTAGATACCCTTGGGCTTGCCGGTGGTGCCGGTCGTGTAACAGGCGCTGTAGGCGGAGGTTTCGTCGATCATCGGGAAGTCGATGTCCTCGGACGCATCGTCCATCAGCTCCTCGAACGACACCGCATTCGGCAGCGTGGTGGCCACCTCCGACAGCGGCTTGTCGGTCATCACGACCCAGGTCTGCACGCCGACGCCGGCCGCGGCGAGCGCTTCGGCGACCGGGAGCAGTGTCTCGTCCACGAAGATCACCTTGGCGTGACTGTGGTCGGTGACGAACGCGAGATCGTCGGTTGCCAGCCGTAGATTCATCTGCAGCATCACCGATCCCAATGCTGGTATCGCCCAATACAGTTCGAAATGCCGTTTACTGTTCCAGTCGATCACCCCGACGACGTCCGCCGGGCCGACGCCGAGGCCACGCAAGGCGTTGCCCAGCCGGCGCACCCGCCGATAGCAGTCCGCGTAGGTGTAGCGGCCCCAGCCGCCATCGGTGGTGCGGTAGACGATCTCCTGCTCCGGGTAGGTGCGTGCGGCATGCCGGATCAGTGTGTCGGTGTTGAGCTGGTAGTGGTCGCCATGCGTGGACGGCAGGCCATGAACGATGTCGTGCACCGCGCCTCCTACTATGAATGTGATGATCGAACTATACATTCGTACTGTATAGTCTGCAAGAACTCGAAAATGAGTTCACTTGTTTAGTGGTTGATATGGGGAGACGACATGGGCAGTGGTGAACCACTCGAACGTGACCTGACCACAAAGGCGCGGATCCGCAACGCCGCGCTGGAACTCTTTGCTGCCGAGGGGGTTACCGCCATATCAATGCGGGCCGTTGCTGCGCACGCGGGCGTTGCCGTCGGGCTGGTTCAACACCATTTCAAAACCAAAGACGGGCTGCGATCAGCCGTCGAGCAGTACATCGTCGACCGTCATGCCGCCGCCATCGACTCCATACGCGGCGACGGCAATCCCGAGCAAGTGGCAACCGGCCGAAACAACGCAGTACGCCAGATGTACGACGAGCACCCAGCGCTGGTCGACTATATGCGTCGCGCGCTCCTCGATCCCGGCGATGACAATCATCTTCTCGAGCGTCTCACCGAGCTTGCGCGCGAGCAGGTCGTCCAAATGCGAGCATCTGGCAGCGCCTCGACTAACCGAACGATCCCCGACCAGGTCGTCCGCATGATGGTCAGGCAACTGGGGCACCTATTCCTGCAACCAATGATCGACGCCATGTGGGCTCAGCTTGATACGGCAGAAATGCGCAAGCCGCAGCTGGTCGTGCACGCATACGCAGATGACAGGGAATCCCGCGCGCTCAGCACGGACGCTTCCTAGTAGCCGGACGATCTGGCCACATTCCCCGGCTCCTCGGTCGACCGCGAACCTCGCACGACTCTCGCTGGAAATGGAACGACGCCCTTGAACTACATTTCCGCTGTTCACGGGGCATTGTCAACGTGGTGCGCCCGAGAGGATTCGAACTCCTAACCTTCTGATCCGTACTCGTCCGCAGGCCCCATCCGGTCCACATTTGTGCCGAATCGCTTGCGGTAGTTTCGTCCGCCTTGTTCCGAAAATGTCTAAATGCAGTCCGACTCGGTTGGCTCCCATTTTGGCTCCTCGATCACCGATGTCCGTCGATCCGATATCTGGCTGCTTGACTCGCCGGCAGCCGGGGTCAATGGTGGCCGGTGGTCATCCCGCTGGGACGCGAAGCGTCGTTGACGCTGGCTGGCGGCGAATACATGGTGTCGAATCGGGTCGGTCTCCGCTGCGAGTAACGGATCACTTGGTCGGGGCAGGGCAACCTGGTTTCGACGCCGATGGATCCGGACCTATGTGGCTGGTGTCGGCCCGGGGCGAGACGAAGTCGGAGCCCCGGCGCCGGCACCGCGCGCGAAGCGCGCCTTGATAGCAGTAGAGAAAGTTTGAACACGCCGCTGACTTGGTGGTCTCCACGTGGATAGGGGTCGGGGCGGCCGCACGGCGGGCGTAGCGGGAGCGAGTGGCGCGGACGGGAGCGCAGCGGACGGGAGCAGAACGAGCGGAGGCGGAGCCGCTGTTAGGAACTCTGGTTAAGGATGCTGATGATGTGGTCGGAGTTGGACGCTAGGTAGTCGAGCGCGGCGGTTCCTTTGTCCGCGGTTGCTGCCGAGGGGCGCCCGATGACGCCGGAGTTGGAGTAGGCGTGCATGCCGAGGGTTGCGAGGTGGCGCCGGTCGGACACCTCGTGATCATCGTTCTGCCAGCCGTCGCGCAGGTACTGGGGTGTGGTGGCGAGCAGGATGGATGTTTCGAGTTCGCCGGCGTGCATGTCGTCGTGGCTGTTCGTGATCATCTCTGCTGCTGTGCGTGCTTGATCCCAGTCGTCGCGGCTGGGGTAAAGCGCGGTCGTGGGCGCGCTGGTGGTGGCTTGCTGAACGATGTTGGACAGCACGTAGTTGCCGCCGTGTGCATTGACGATCAGCAGGCGGCTGATTCCCTGGGCGTTAAGTGATGCGGTGATGTCGGCGATCACCGCTGTAAGGGTCGCTGCGCTAAGACTGACGGTACCGGGAAACGCGATGTGCTCGTGTGAGCAGGAGAAGGTGATCGGCGGTAACTGAAAGAGGTTGTGGCGCAGGCAGACCGCTTCCGCGATGGCGGTGGCGATGAGAGTGTCGGTGACCAGTGGCAGATGTGGGCCGTGTTGTTCGAGCGCGCCGACCGGGAGCACTGCGATCGCAGCGCGGGCAGCGTCGTCGGTGCTGGTGGTGGTTGGCAAAACGGTCATGTGGCGGCTCCTTCGCTCAAAACGGTGGTGATATGTCGCCGGATGGCTGTGGCGATCGAGGTTTGGCATGAACCAGGCCGGGCGATCGCCGCAGTCGCGAGGACGCCGCGCAGGGAGTTGCGGGCCCGTGCTGATGGCGCACCACTGTAGGCGGCCAGCGTTGTCTCGTATTCAGTGTGGGCACCGGTGTAGTCCCCGGCGAGGCAGAGCGCATGTAGATAGCGTGCCCGGGCGACGGCGTGGTCGCGTGCTTGACCGGGATTGCGCCATTGCGCGACATGGTCGGCCAGCAGTGTCATCGCGGTGGCCGCGTCCCCGAGGAGCAGATGGGCGTATGCCATCTCGCTGTCGATATAGGACCGGTCGACGTAGCCGACCAGCTTGTGTGGTGTCGCGTCGACATAATCATCCGCGCGGGCTTGGTGGTCGGCGACGGCATGCTGATCACCCATGTGTGCGGCAGCGAGCGCTGACTGGCGGGCGAGGATGGCATGTAGACGGGATTCGGCCTCGCGTGCCGCGAGGTCATGGGCCTTCTGTGCGTACATGCCCGCCAGCTGCGGATTGCTTACGGTCAATGTGTTCGACAGACGCATCGTGACCATCGCGTGCAGCGCAGGGTCGCCGGACATTTCGGCGTACATCTTGGCCTGATCGGTCCTCATGACCGCCTCGGTGGTGTGCCCGGATTCCTGCAGGGTCCAACCCTGCAGCTCCATCAGCCGGGCAACCAAATGGATCAACGTTGAACGGTGCTGCTCTGGGGCGATTTTCAGGAAGTCGAGCGCCATCGCCACATCGTCGCTGAGCTGGCGAATGGCCCAGTACGGGCCGAAGGTGTGTTCGGTACGCACCGTCACCGACCGCCGATCCTCCAACAACGCCAGTGTTTCTGGGGTGACACGCGCTTCCAGGATTAGTGGCCGCGGCAGCTGTGAATCGGTGGGGAGGCCGAACAATTCCTCGACGCTAGTTTCGAACACTTCCGCCAGCATCTCTCGTGTCGCCGGCGACGGATTGACAACATCATTCTCCCACCGCGAAATCTGCGATTTGTACGATTCGACGTCGGCGATCAGTCCCCGGTCTTCGCTGACCCTGGCGATATGCCGTGCCAGCGTCTTCTGCGACCACTTACGCCGGGCGCGTGCAGCGCGAATCGCCTGACCCGGCGTCATCGGCTGCAGATTCGGAAGCGGCGCTGTCATCGCTTTCCGATTGTGCCCGATCACCAGCGGTCGATGGTGTCATCGCGTGTCCGAATGTTGACCCCTGCTAACCCCTGTCAATTTTCTGCGGCGCCGGCGACGGCTGTGCTGAACAGGTGGCCGAACACGCGGCCACCAGCACAGAAGGCAGGAACATCATGCGTTTGAAGATCGATACCGCAACCACGCGGCACCTCGTCACCAAAGAGCCGGAGCCGAAGACGAATTTCGACACCGGCGGCGCCAAACTCGACCCGGTCACGGGTCTGGCCCAGTACGGCGTGCAGCTGCTCGCCCTGGACGAGTCCGGCGGCGAGATCATCACCGTGACCGTGGCCGGTGACCCGAAACTGACTGTCACGCAGCAGGTGACCGTCACCGGGCTGGTAGCGATTCCATGGAGTCAGGGCGACCGCTCGGGTGTCGCGTTCCGCGCCGACTCGATCGTCCCTGCCGACACCGCTACCGCGGGGCGGCAGAAGTAACCCGCTCGGCCAGGACGATCCCGCGAGTGATCGCCCTGGCCCGCCGGCCCGCCGAGTCGTTACCGACCGGCCATCAAACTCAGCCATCCCCAAGTTGACACTCTCTTGCACTCCAAAGGATTCCACTCATGAACGACACGCCCTCGCCGACGCCGAACAAAGGCGGCAAACCCGATACCACCGCCGACGAGATCGCCGGATCGATCGCCACCGGGCTATGGCGTCTGGCCCGCTTCATCCTGGTGTGGGCGTGGCGGCTACCCGTCGTATCCGTTCCGGCGATCGGCCTCGGCGTCATCTATTGGCGGACCGGAGCCGTGTGGACCATCATCGCGGCCATCGCCACGGGTGCCGCCGTCATCGCGTGGTCGGTGTACTCGCCGATATCGTTGCGGCGCTACACCATTGACCGCATCCGGTTCCATCATCTGGTGTGGCGGCGCTACCGGTCGTGGACCGCGGTCTGCACCGACTGCGGGCTATCGCGCACCCGCAGTGATCAGGTTCTCGTGCCGAAACTGCTGCGGGTGCAGTTCGCCGCGACCGATGATGTACTCACAGTGCACCCGCTACGCGGCCAAACCGTTACCGACTTCAACAAAGCCGCAGACGCACTCGCTGACGCCTTCGCTGCCGACAGCGTCACAGTGACCCGTCCGGGGCCCGCGGTCATCGAGCTGGCCGTGCGCCGCGCTCAGCCGCTCGCAGAACCCATCACGCCGACCCCGACTGGCTCGGGGTCGGTCAGTCGTGGTGGGTCGCGGCGGTGGACACTGCAACTCGGGCAGCGCGACGACGGGTCTCCGTGGCGGTTGCCGATCCTGGGCACCCATCTGCTGATCGGCGGGGTCACCGGCTCCGGCAAAGGCTCCGTGTTGTGGTCGTTGATCGGTGCCATCGCACCCCTGACCGCTACCGGCGACGTGCAGCTCTGGGTCGCCGACCCGAAGGGCGGCATGGAATTCGGTGCCGGGGCACCGCTGTTCGCGCGGTTCGCCTACACCCCCGACACGATCGCCGACATGCTCGCGGACGCCGCCGCGCTGATGACCGAGCGGGCGGAGCGGCTGCGTGGGGTCACTCGGCTGCACACCCCAACACCGGCAGACCCGCTGATCATCCTCATCATCGATGAGTTGGCGGCGCTGACCGCGTTCACCGACCGCACCACCAAAACCGCCATCGACAAGCACCTCGGGCTGCTGCTCACACAAGGGCGCGCGGTCGGGGTCAGTGTGGTTGCCGCCGTGCAAGATCCGTCTAAGGAGATTGTGCCGATGCGGCAGCTGTTCCCGGCACGGCTGGCGTTGCGGATGGCCGAACCCACCCAAACCACCATGATCCTCGGTCCCGGCGCCATCGACCGTGGGGGTGCCGCCAATCAGATCCCGGATGATCTGCCCGGGGTCGGGTACCTCGCCGTCGACGGCGCGGCCGCACCCATCCTCGTGCGCGCCTTCCACTACACCGACAACGACGTCGCGGCCCTCGTCCGCCGCTACGGCCACCCCGACCACGGCCAGAAGTAGGGAAAGGCCGATATCGTGTCGTCCAACCCGCCACCCACGCTGCTGCCCACACCCGCAGCAGACTTGGATGCCGCCACCGTCCGGGAGATGCTGCGCCGCGCCGGCGGCCAGCACTACCCGCGGTGGGCAGCGAGGGTACGGGCGACCGGTTACTGCCTGCACCCGATCCACCTGCAGCGGCGCCACGGTGTCGTCGCCGCCGACAGGCTCAGCATGCGGTGCGGGAATCGCCGTGCCGCGGTCTGTATCTCCTGCTCGCGGTTGTATGCCGGGGATACCTGGCAGCTGGTGCACGCCGGCATTCTCGGTGGGCACCACAACATCCCCGACACCGTCACGCAGCATCCGCAGGTGTTCCTGACCTTGACTGCGCCGTCGTTCGGGGCGGTGTATCCGACCGCGCACCGCACCCATGCCGGTCAGCCCCGCCGGCCCGACACCTACGACTATCGCGGGCATGTGCTGTTCACCTGGTGGGCGCCCAGCTTGTGGCAGCGGTTCACCATGCGACTGCGACGACTGCTTGCCGCCCAGCTGAAGGCGTTGGGGTTGGCGAAAGATGCTGTGCGGCTGTCATTCCTGAAAGTGCACGAAAACCAGACCCGGCTCATCCCGCACTACCACGCGGTCGTTCGCCTCGACCACCCCGACACCACCGGAAAGCAATGCGGCGCAATCGATTTTCCGGTCAGCAGCAGCGACCTCGCCGCACTCGCCGCCGAAGCCGTCCGCAGCATCGTCCTCCCAGTCCCTGACACATCGATGCCGGATGGTGTGCGGGAGCTACGGTTCGGGCCCCAAATCGATGCCCGCCCCCTCGACGCCTCGATCCCGGAGCGGCAGCGACGCAAGATCGCCGGCTACCTCGCCAAATACGTCACCAAATCCGTCACTGATGCCGGGATCAGTCCGCGGCCGATCAGCCCCGCCGCGATCGATGACCCGACCATCGCTGTCCAGGTCAGCCGTCATGTCCTGCAGATATGGCACACCCTGCGCGACCTCGCTGACCAACAACCCGATGAGTACGCGGCGATGGTCCGTTGGCTCCACACACTGGGCTATCGCGGACACGTCACCACCAAATCCCGCCACTACTCGACCACCCTCGGGCACCTGCGCCAGATCCGCGCCGTCTGGCGCCAGCAACACGGCACCGCTGACAACGCCGACGGTCACGGTGACAACCAGGGTGAGAGTGATTGCGAACCTTGGGAATTCGCCGGCGCAGGACATTTCACCCACGGCGACTATCAACTCACCCTCGCCGCCGCCCATCGCCACATGGAGCAACTCTGGGCAAGGCGCGAACACGCATGGCCAGCGGGTGGTCCGCCATGATCGCAGCGCTGGACCGACCTGTCCACACTCAGTCACACCGACTGGACGAGAGCGTGTTTCGGAAATGGTTGACCGATTCTTGCAAGCAGCAAGGCGTTCCTGTCACCATCACCGACCCCGCCATCGTCAACCAGATCGCCGTACTTCTCAAAACCTGAGGTAACCAACGACCGCAGAGGGCAAGACGATGCTCGCGGCGTCGCGGCAGCACCATGCGCCGCCGACAACCAATCACCGGTACGCGCATCAATATCTGCCACGCGAACACCAAAACGGTTTTGTCCGTGGCGATTTCACCCAACATTCGTCGATCGGCACGAGGATCGGGCAGGGACTGCACAGCGTATACCAGGTTGTCGGATACTCCATCGCACTGGCGAGCTGGCCGAATCAGGCGATCGCCCGGGCGGCCTGTTTGACCGACGAAAACTGGATGGCGGCGATCAGCAGCTGGTGCCACACTGGCTATGTGCCAGAAGAGCTGTCGGCCACTGAGGCCGCACGGTACCGCGCCGCATTCGCCGCCGGCGCGGATATGCGCTCTGCCTATACGGGCGGCGATACGAACGAGCGCCAGGCCGCGGCTGCCGCCCTCTGGCAGTCGCTGACAAAGATCGATCCGGAACACACCGGCGACAAGCTACACATTCCGGACGATGCCGGGCCCTACCGGGAGGCGTTGACGGCGATACTGTGCCGCATCCCCGACGGTTGGGGCCGGTGGATCTCCTGCGACGCGGGCTGGTATCGGCTGATCTGCCAGCTGGACCGCCAACTCGCCGCCATCGACCCCGGCTACGAAGTGCACCAGGTGAAGGAAAAGTTCGGCGCACTGCGATATTACTTCGCCACCTCGCCGGGCCTGCCCGCCACGAATGAGCAGCGGATGGACGACCTCGTCGCAGCCGCCGAAACCGCCAGCTGCAACACATGCGAACGCTGCGGGCACGGCGGGATCCGGCAGCGCAGCACGGGACAAGGGATCAGAACACTCTGCGCGGACTGCGCCGATACCCTCGGCGGATACTCACAAACGGCGTGAACCGGCCGCGCTGACAGACACCAGCAACGAGCAGGCGGCCGCAGATCACCTCCACGGCAACGACCACGCCGATCGTTCGTGTGCGACCTGACTGCGGCTCCGCATCAACGTATTCATCCCGGACGACGCGGAAGCGACTGGCGGCGCCTGCACGTCGCCGCAGAGCAGAGTTGTCGGTGGCACCTGCGACGATCGGCGGACACCCCAGAAAGCGGACACCCCGGAAAATTGTGAGGAGCACCGATGACTGTCTATGGCCGATTCATGGCGATCTTCTGCATCACTCTCATTGCGGTCATCCCGTTGGACGCGCTCATCTGGTCAGTCGAAGGCCCGCTCAGGCAGGTCGACCGCAGTGGAGCGCTGGCCCTGGTCGCCGCGTTCATTGCGGTGATGGGCACCGCTACTTGGCTGCGGCCCCGGTGGCGGCCGACGATCGCGACCTATGTCGGATGGATTCTCGCCGGAGCAGCATGGTTCACCGCGGTGGCGACCGACTTTTCCAGCCACGACGCTAGCAGCGAATCCACGTCACTGCTTCTCGCCGTGATGGTCCTCGCATTGAGCTATGCGGCAGGATTCAAACCGTGCGGAGACGAACAACGCCAACATGCCGATGATCAGCGGCTGCGCCTGCTGATCCGCGAGGAAATCACCGCCGCCGTCCGCGACACGCAGCGCATCTGACCGGCCACCGCCGAATGGCCCAATTGATCGGTCATACCCGCCACTGCGGCTGGACACGGTTGATGTCCAGTGTTCGGGCGCCTTTGGTGCCCGGCGCGATGACCGCGTGATCGAGGACCGTTTTGATGATGGCGTGTTGCCGGTCTATCGACAGGATCTCCCAACCCTCCCGGAGTGACTGTCCAGTCCCGGCAAGCTCATACAACGCACCGTCGGACGATATAGCCGCAATGTCCTTCTGCACGCGACGAATTCGCTCCTCGATCGGGTTGCGAGCTGCCATCCACTCACGTGCGGTGATCGCCCCATCCGCATACAGCCCGGCCAACTCATCAAGCTTGGCCGTGTCGGCCGTGGCCTGCGCAGTCAACTGTGCGGTGTCCGGGCTCTGGGCAGCCTTGCCGGCCAACGCTTTCCGCAGCCCCGGCGAATCGAGCCGGGTCAGCACCGCGTCCACCAACAACTCCTCGACCGGAACCGCAACGACCGTCAGCCGACCGCAGCCACCGAAATCCGGACCGGAATTGCACACATACCGGCGTACTCGCTTCTCGGCTTTCGTCTCAATGCGCGCTACCGAGTACAGCATGTGCCCGCAGCGGCCGCACCGCAGCATCCCCGAGAACACATAACGGCGCGGCACCCGCTTGTTCGCCCGCGCTTTCGCCGCGAACACCGCCAACACCTGATCCCGCTCGGCAGGAGTGATGATCGGCTCCCACACCCCCGGCGCGATCACCTCACCATGCAACTCACGCAAACCTGCGATTCGACCCGAACGCACCAACGTCCGCAGTGTCGAGGTAACCCACGGCTTGCCACTGACGGTCGGGATCTGCTGATCATTGAGCCACTGCGCCAGCGACCGCATCGACTCCCCGGCGATCGTCCGGGCCACCAGATCCCGTACCACCGCCGCTTCGGACTCACGCAGCACCAGATTTCCCTGCTCGTACCCGAATGCGCGCTGCGCCGTTCCGTGCGGTAGTCCCGCCTCCGCATTCGCCAGTGCCTTGCGCTTGATCCGGGCAGACCGGCGACCCGATTCCTTCGCCGCAAACGCAGCGAAGATCCGCGCCATGAACAAGCCATCGTCATTGCCAAGATCGATGTCGGCGGTCACCGTCGCAACCTCGCGCACCCCGACCTGTTCACACAATGTGACGAACTCTTCGAGCTCGACCGGCCGGCGATGGAGCCGATCCAAGTTGTAAACGATCACCGCATCGCGCGACCCATTCGCCAGATCGTCAACCATCTGCCGGTAGGCCGGCCGCATTTTCCCCGAGTACGCGGACACGTCGTTGTCGACGTATTCACGACCAATAGTCCAGCCACGTCCTGCCGCCAACTTCCGACAGTCTTCCAATTGTCGTTGTACGCCAAGGCCTTTCCCCTCCTGATCGGCCGAGACTCGGGCGTACACTGCCGCTGACTGGACCCGAGTTTTCGAACTCCTCACAGAGGTTAGTTTAGCGACTAGCTAGCAACCTCAAACCGCTGTGCCGGTTCCATCACCGCATCAAGACCTTCACCAGCTGGCAGGACCACCAAGACGAGTCCCGCACCGCCTGGTTCACCACACCCACCGGGCACATGTTCGTCGGCAACGCCTTCAGCGGACGCGACCTGTTCAACAAGCTCTTCCCCAGACGGTCACCCGATCATCCCGCCCGCGACAGACTCGACACGCAGCGCGACAACGACTTCCGGCGCCACCAACGCGCCGAGAAGCGCTGGAACGACGCCAACCCGCCACCGTTCTAGAGATTCCGCTCCGGACGGAGCAGCTCCCCATATCGCCGGTCAGGACCACTCTGACACGGTGGCAAATGTCATGCGACGGATGTCGACTCTCGCGACGCGGCCGTCGACCACAACAACATCGATGACGGCGAGCGGGTGACCGCCCGGTGCGATCACATGAACCATCCGACCTCCCAGCCACATCGGCGTGCTTGCCCGGATACGGTCGGCGAAGAATCGGGTCTCCTCCGCGACCGCCCGGGCGCCCCGGACCACGGTCGGTGTGTCCGGCGGTACCAGTGACCGGTCGGCGACACGGATGCAATCCTCGGCCAACAGCGCGACCATCGCATCAAGACTGCCGCCGCGCGCCGCGGCCAGAAAGGCGTCGACGACCAGGGACGCATCACCCGACGGCAGTTCAGGGTCCAGCTCGGAGTTCAACCGCGAAGACGCGATCCGGCCGCGTGCCCGGCTCGCATGCTTCTTCGCACCGTCCACACTGGTGTCGAGGATCGTTGCGACCTCGCCGAACGGCACCGCAAAGAGGTCATGCAGCACATAGGCCACGCGTTGCGAAGGCGTCAACCGATCGAGGACCACCATCAGCGCGCGCGACACGTTCTCGCGTTGCAGGTAGAGCTCGTCGGCCGCGACAGCCTCCGCGGGGAGAGCGTCGGCGAACAGCGGATCTTCCTGTCGTCTGCCGCGGGCGCGCAACTGATCGAGACACACCCGGGTGAGTGTTGTCGTCAACCATGCGGCAGGGTTGCGGATCTCGGTGCCGTCGACACGCAGCGAGTTGAGCCACGTGCTCTGCACGGCGTCCTCGGCGTCGTGGATCGAGCCGAGCATCCGGAACGCCATGGTTGTCAGCTGCGGTCGTAGATCTTCGAACTCTGAGGTCGGTACCACCGGGTGTCACCTTCTCGTGGGGCAGGACGTCGGTACGGATGAGAGCACCACACTCACATCGTCCATCCGACAACCCACCTCAGAGGAGGACACATGTCGACCGTACCGACCCGGCCACCGCGCGGCGGAACCCGACCAGCGAAGGGCCCCCGGCGATGACCATTCCCCTGTTCGTCGCCACGATCATATGCATCGTGGCCAATGCCGGTATCGCCATCGCCGACTTCGCCCGGGCCGAGTTCGTGCTGGACAATTCGGCCGAGGTCCACGTCCCACCTCGGTTCCTGCCCCACCTCGCGACACTCAAGGCCGCCGGAGCAGCAGGGCTCGTCCTCGGGTTGACGATCGAACCCTGGATCGGCGTCGCCGCCGGAACCGGGCTCACTCTGTTCTTCGTCGGCGCGGTCATCGCCCATGTGCGGGCCCGCATCTTCTACAACATCGCGTTCCCGGGCGCCTTCCTGCTCCTCGGCGTGGCGGCAACGGTCTACATGATCCGACTGACCACAGGCGCGTGACCCGTCACCGGCGTCGAACGCCTCAGCCCATCAACACCGACGCCGAGGGGTAGCTCTCGGCGAATCCGTCGGGAAGCGGGGCGATGAAGACGTTCTCGGTGCGGGTGCGGGTGATCCGCCACCGGCCCTCATCCCTCCGGAAGGCGTTGTTCAGCCGGCTCGACCGCAGCAGGGCCGAGCCGTCGCCGAAGAGCCACGGCTGCATGTGAATCCACTGTCCCTCGGCGTCATCGCCGTCGACATGGATCTGCTCCGACGTCAGGTAGTGCGCGTTGAGCACCAGTGCCGGGTCCCGCTTCTCACTCCAGAAGCGCTGGAAGTGTTCGCGGATCGCCTGCTTGCCCTCGGCACGCCCGAACTGTCCGTCGTAGTACTCGCCGACGCCCTCCCACACCGCGTCGTCGGTGTAGAGGTCAAGGATGCGCTCGATGCGCTCGGCGTCATCCGCGAGACCGGGTTCGGGACACGGGGTGTCGCAGAGGAACATGTATCGAGCCTGGATTCGCCGGATCTCGGCTTCGGCCTCCAGGGTCTCGACCCGCGCGACGAGCGCCGAGATCCTGGCATCGTCGTCGCTCATCGGCCAAGCACCTCGACCACCGCACGCGCCTCCGAGATCCAGGCCTCGACCTCAGAGCCGTTCACGCCCAGCGGCAACTGCGACAACCGGAGCGTCATCGAGTATCCGCCGCGTGCGTCCCGGATCGGCAGGACGACGGAACCGACGTCGTAGGTCTGATCGGGTCGCACCTCGCGGAGGCGATAGTCGACGGCCGACTTCCCGATGGACTCGCAGATCTCGCGTTCCTGCGAAGGCGTCAACCGCCCTCGCTCATAGGATTTCGTCGCCTCTCGCATCTCCTCGTACGCAGTCGACGAGGCATCGGGCAGAAAGGACACCAGGTAACCGTGCCGCCGCACGAAGTCGAGACGGTCGCGATGTACCTGTCGCACATCATCGTCGGCATGCCGGAGCTTCGCCAGCCACCGCTCCCGGGTCTCGTCGTCCTGGTCGAACACGTACGTGTCCCCGATGGGCGGCACCATCGGGATGCGGTACGCGAGGCCTTCCTCACGGTCGACGCCCGGCGCGGTGGCCGACAACACGACGGCCATCTCGTCGCGGCTGACCGCGGTGAGGACCGACACCTCGCAGCCGACGGACGTCGCCAATGCCTCCACCTGCGGGCGCGCCGCGTGCGCGGCGTGGATCGTCGGCAGGATCTCGTGGTCCATTCGGGCCATCAGCGACGTCGACACGAAGCTGCCGTAGCCACCCTGGAAGAAGATCAGCGGCGACACCGGGTTGGTCACGGCCAGATCCCGCACCTCACAGAGCGTTATCCAGTGATCGCCCGCTTCGACGACGTTGCTGATGCGGGTGTCGATCCAGGCCACCGAATCCGCGAGAACCGGATCGCCCGACGGCGAAGGGAACCAGTCGATGCCCGCGAGCTTGTCCTTCCAACGCTGCGCGATGGTGAGGACGACGTCCTCCTGTTCACCGCCGAGGATGTTGATGCACAACGACTCGCAGGCCCGCATCTTCTCGAAGGTGCGCGAGGTCTTCATCGGCATGAAGGACACCAACGGCGGGTCCATCGACACCGAACTGAAAGTCCCGACGACCATGGCCAGCACGGAGCCGTCGTCACCTCGTCCCGTCACCACGACCACGCCGGTGGGATAGTGCCCCATCACATTTCGGAAGATGCCTGGGTCGATGGCACTGATCACGTTGTCGGACATGTCTTCTCCTGGGATCGAATCGTCGCGGTGGTCGGGCACTCAGGCGGTCCGGGCCTCGACCGGCTCCTTGACGTAACGCTTCTGCAGAATGGCACCGAGTCGCTCCGGCCGGAGGAAGGCGATGCACAGTGCGCCGCCGATCAGCAGGACGATGCCGGTGATCGTGAACGCCTGGTGCACGCCGGCCGCCATGTTGTCGGCCATCTCCGCGCTGGGCTTCTCACCCTTCGGCGGCGACACATACCCCGCGTCGGTCATGAGCCAGCCGACCAGGATCGGCGAGATGACCGCGCCGAACGACGCCACGCCTCCGAGGGTGGCCATGAGGATCGGTCGCTGCCGAGCGCCGACCGCGTAACCGATCGCGGTGGCGGTCATCGGGAACGCCAGGCTGCATCCACCGGCGAGGCACAGCAGTGCAACCGCAGTGATCCCGGACGACGCCTGGATGGCGATGAAGCACAACCCGGCCAGGACCGCGGCGCAGCCGAACGGGACGGCGATCGCCCGATGTGCCGAACTCCCCCGGTGCAGCATCCGGTGCCCGAGCGCACCCAGTCCGAGCAGGACGAGCGCGCCGACCACCCACGGCACGGTGGTCACCGCACCGACCTCACCGAGCGACAGCCCGACCACGGTGCCCAGGTACTGGGGCAGCCAGGTCGTCAGGAAGCCCTGCACCCAGAAGTTCGACGCCCCGCCGATCACGGCGGAGATGAACGCCAGGCTCAGCAGCGCACGCCAGATCTTGACCGGCTTCTGCTCGTCGACCGCGGAGGTCGCGACCTCCTTCGCATCGGCAACCGTCTCGTCGGTGTCGAGTGCCGGCTCGTCCGGCGACGAGGCCTTCTTGGGACGGTAGGGACCGTCCGCGCCGATCGCCCACCAGGCGATCACCCACACCAGGCCGATGATGCCCAGAACACCGAACGCCCAGCGCCAACCCCATACGGCGATGACCCAGGCCAGCAGCGGCGCCGCGAAGACAGGACCCAGCGTGGAGCCGGCGGCGATCAGGTTCGACGGCAGCGCACGACGTGTGGGCGAGAACCAGGTGTGCGCGGAGGTGAGCGACATGGCCGTCGCGGGACCCTCGGCGCCGCCGAGGATGATCCGCGTCACCAGCAGGATGGCGGCGCCGCCGCCGAGCAGCATCGGGAATTGCAGCACCGCCCAGGTGACGCCCATCGCGAACAGGATCCACTTCACCGAGATCTTCGACGCCAGGAACCCGGTGACGACCGAGACGATCGCGTACAGGAAGAAGAAGGCACTGCCGATGAATCCGAATTCGGTTGCGGTCAAGCCGAGTTCGGGCATCGCGTCGGCCGAGACCAGGCCGAGCACCGCCTTGTCGGCGAAGGCGATGATCTGGAACAGCACGAGCATGCCGGTGACGATCCAGGCCCGTCTCGACATGCGGCCGAAGTCGATTCGTCGATCGGGGGCGGTCGGCGACGACGGCGTCGTCACCGCGGGTTCTCTGAGGCTCATTGGGTTTCCTTGGACTGGCAGGGTGCGAAGACGCCGGGCTGTCGGGGGCTGGCAACGACGTTATGGCCACCCGTCCCTACGGGGATACGAGGGAAATCTTTACTGTCGCCGCGATGCGCGACAGGGCAGACTGGTCCCATCACATGAAGGAGGAACGGTGAGCTCGGCCTACTGGAAACAGCCCATCAGTGAGCAGGCGACCGCGGTCCACGAGAAGGTGGTGTCGGCGGAGATTCTCGCGGAACAGGTCCGTGAGGAGATCGTCGGCACCGACACCGATCTGCGCGCGTGGGTCGAGCTGTCCCCGGGCGTCGTCGACGAGGCACGACGGCAGGATGGGATACCGGGTCGCCGGCCCCTGCGAGGCGTCTCGCTCGGGGTCAAGGACCTCATCGACGTCGAGGGTCTGCCGACCCGTGCCGGTTCACCCGTCACGTCGTCGTCGCCGGCGGCGTCGGATGCGCCCTGTGTCAGTCGTTTTCGCGATCTGGGCGCGGTGATCCAGGGCAAGACGGTCACGACCGAGTTCGGCTACTTCTCGCCCGGGCCGACGCGCAATCCGCACCACCCCGGGCACACGCCGGGCGGGTCGTCGAGCGGTTCGGCCGCCGCCGTCGGGGCTGGCGTCATCCCGGTGGCGCTGGGTACGCAGACCGCCGGCTCGTTGACCCGGCCGGCCGCCTACTGCGGCGCCGCGGGCATGGTCCTCGCGCACGGCTCGACGGATCTGTCCGGCGTCACCGGACTCTCGGAGTCGCTGGACTCGCTGGGCATCCTCACCCGCGACATCGCCGACCTGCAGTACGTGTACACCGCCTTCACCGGCCGCTCGCCGATCGTTCCCGGTCGCTCCACCGTCCGGACCGTGGTGGTGTGGGGCGGCAGCGACCTGCACCCGATCGACCCGGCAATGGCAGACCTGGTCGACCGGCTGCCGGACCTGCTCGAGCGAGCCGACGTCGAGACCCGCGCACTCGAATTCGACGATCATGTCCGCACCCTGGCCGACGACCACGTGACCGTCATGTCCCATGAGGCGGCCGAGACCCTGGACGAGGTCGTCCGGGACCATGCGGCCGCGCTCAGCCCCGCGCTGCTCGACCTCGTCGACGCCGGCCGCGCGGTCCGGCCCGCGGACCACGCGGCCGCCCTCATCCGCCGCGACCGCTCGCGGGATCTGCTGGCCGAGACGCTCGGCGATCACACGGTGATCGTCGGTCCCGCCGCACCCGGCCCCGCACCGAGCGGCCTCGACGCGACCGGGTCGCCGGTCCTGAGCCGACCGTGGCAGCTGCTCGGCTGCCCGGTCGTCGTCGTCCCGGGGGCGACCACGGACTCCGGGATGCCCCTCGGACTACAGGTGATCGGCTTGCCGGGGCGGGAGTCGGCCCTGTTCGAGGTCGCCGCGGTGCTCGAGAACGAGCTCCGGTCCCATCCGGTCGTCCCGGTCTGATCCGGTTGCGAGAGAGAAGATCTGCATGACAGTCAAACCCCGTCCCGAGACGCACCACCGGATGTTCCTCACGTGTTACGAGGACACCTTCAACTACGGCTGGCACCATGTCGACCTGTTCGTGCACGACGAGTACGGCCGGGAGGTCAACTGGGTGCACTGGACCGTCGAGGCCGACGGCCCGGAGGCGGCCGACGAGTCGGTCCGGCGCGAGGAACCCTGGCTCAACCGGACGTCGGAGTGGCGCCATCTGGTGAGTGCCGTCGGGATGAACTACTGGACGGCCGACGCGGCGTGGACGTGACCGCATCGGATGTGACCGCGGCGGTGTACGTCGTCGACGACGACCCGGAACTCTGCGAATCGGTCGACTGGCTGCTCGGCAGCATCGGGATCTCGCCGCGGATCTGCCACAGTGCCGACGACTTCCTCGCGCAGTACTCCGGGGACACCCCCGCGTGCATCGTGCTCGACGTCCGCATGCCGACGATGAGCGGCCCGCGGCTGCAGGAGAAGCTCAACGAGTTCGCACCGCACGTCGCCATCATCTTCGTCTCCGCGCACGGCGACATCCGGATGTCGGTGTCCACCCTGCAGGCCGGCGCGATGGATTTCCTGGAGAAGCCCTACGACCCGCAGCGGCTGCTCGACGCCGTCCAGGCGGGGATGGAGAAGGCGGTCGAACGCTTCCGCACCCACGCGCAGAAGCGGTGGGTGGAATCGAAGGTCGCGCTGTTGACCCCGCGGGAACGCGAGATCCTCGCGCTGGTCGTCGAAGGTCTACCCAGCCAGAACATCGCCCGCCGCCTCGACATGAGCGTCAAGACGGTGGACGTGCACCGTGCCCGGATCAAGAGCAAGACCGACGCCGACAGCATCAGCACGCTGGTCCGGGACATCCTGCGGTTCGACGTCGAGGTGCCGACCAACCCCTAGGGCAACGGATAGGGGTGGCCGGCGCGCTCGGGTCAGTAATAGTCGAGCACGATCTTCTCGCCGGTGGTCCGCGAGACGCAGACCGCCATCACCTCTCCGGACTCTCGCTCGGCCTTGGTCAGCACGTTGTCGCGGTGCTCGGGATCACCGGAGAGGACCTGCATGATGCACGTACCGCAGATGCCCTCCTGACACGAGGTGTCGACGTCGCAGCCGTTCTCCTCGAGGACCTCGACGATGCTCCGGTCGGCCGGGACGTGATAAATCTCGCCGTCGAGTTCGACGTCGAAGGACGTGTTCTCCGACGCATCCGGCTGATCGGTGGCGTGGAAGTTCTCGAAGTGGACCGCGTCGGCCGGGATGAACTGTTCGGCCAATTCCCGGACCTTGGTCATGAACCCGTCCGGGCCGCAGACATAGACATGCGAGCCCTGCGGCGCCGATTCCAGCGCGGCGGTCAGGATCGGTCCGTGGGCCTCACGACCGACGCCGACATGCGCGTGCAGCTTGTCCGGGCAACGCTCCCGCAGCAGCGGCAGGAACGCCGCGTCATCGACTGTCCGGGCGAAGTAGTGCAGCTCGAAGCCGATCCCGTGCACGTCCATGTAGCGCGCCATGCTGAGCATCGGGGTGATCCCGATGCCGGCCGCCACCAGGACGTGATGCGTTGCTGTGGAATCGATCCCGAGCAGGTTCCGTGGCTCGCTGATCTGCAGCCGGTCGCCGACGCGCAGTTCGTGCAGTGCGGCCGAACCACCTCGGGACTGATCCTCGCGCTTGACGGCCACGGCGAAGGACTCCCGCCCGTCGGGCCGGCTGCACAGCGAGTACTGGCGGGTGATGGCGGTCGGCCCGACGACATCGATGTGCGCTCCGGGCGTGTACTCCCCCATCGTCGAGCCGTCGGGCCTCGACAGGTAGAAGGTCTTGATGCTCGGGGTCTCCTGGACGATCGCGGAGACGACGACGTCGGTGAGGGCCATGGCGGTGCTCCTGGTGGTGGCGAATAATTCTCGAGGTGCGATCAGCGGACGAAGAGCCCGCCGTTGACGTCCCAGCACGCACCCGTGACGAAGAAGGCGTTCTCGGCGGTCAGCAGGCCGACCATGTCCCCGATGAACTCGGGGCTGCCCAGCTTCCCGACGGGGATGCCGGCGATCACGGCGTCGAGTTTCTCCGGCGGCACGGTCGCCTTCACGACGGGCAGGTCGTGCGGCCCGGGCGCGATCGCGTTGACCGTGACACCCTTGGCCGCAAGCTCTTTGGCGAAGATCTTGGTGACCGTCAGGATCGCGCCCTTGGACGTGGCATAGTGCGCGCCGGTGGCGGTGCCGCCGTTCTGACCGGCCAGCGACGCCATGTTGACGATGCGGCCGTACCCCTCGTCGGCCATCGCGGCCCCGAAGACCTGGCAGCCGAAGAAGATGCTGTTGACGTTGGTGTTCAGCACGCGGGTGAAGTCCGGCTCGTCGAGCGTCATGAGATCGGCCGCCTGGGTCAATGCCGCGTTGTTCACGACGATCGTCGGTGTGCCCCAGACGGATTGCACATGCGCCAGCGCGTCGACGAAACCCTGCCGGTGCGCCACGTCGAGGACGGCCGCCCGTGCGGTCGACCCGTCGGGCGAGAGTTCTTCGGCGATGCGCTGGGCCGGATCGAGGGCGATGTCGGTGAGCAGGACGCGATGACCGTCCCGGTGCAGCCGGCGGGCGATGTGCGAACCCATGCCGCCGGCGGCACCGGTGACGACCGCGATCCCCTTGTTCGTCGAACTCATGTCCAGGTCCGTCCTCACACCAGGTAACCGGAGGCGCTGACCGCGTCCTCGCTGTCGATGAGACGGGCCACCTTCAGACTGATCCGGTCGTTACCGTCGGAACCGAGGCTGATGGTGTGGGTGAGCTCGGCGCCGATCGTCGAGAAGGCATCGCGCTTGAACGCGTTGAGGATCTGCGCGGACCGCAGGATGACGGTGTCGTCGCTGACGTCCGACACGGTGAACCGCGAGATGACCCGGACCGTGCGGGCAGCGGCGACCGCCGACGGCGCGTAACCCTGCATCATCCGTTCGACGCGCAGGCGCCGCATCCGCTGGTCGTCGTACACCATGTTCAGCGACGAGTCGAAATCGTCGGTGTCGGGATCGATCGGGATGACGTAGTGCGCGTCATCGGTGTAGAGGGCCTCCCACGCCGGGTAGTCCTTGGCGTCGAGGAGTTCGGCTTCCTTCCACACGAGCGCGATCGCGCGCAGGACGCGCGGGTCGTTGAAACTGTGCAGTTCAGTCATCGCTCATCATCTTCTTCCACATGGCGTAGGACTCGCGCATCCCCGTCTCGTCGGTGACATGCGATGTGGGCCAACCCTCTTCGGTCGTGTACTCGCGGTTCTCCCCGCGGTTGACCAGGATCGGCATGTTCGGGTTGCCACCGGCGCCGATCTGGACGCGATCCCATCCCTCGGCGTCGTCGGGGCTGCCGAAGCCGAAGGGGCCCTGGAAGTGCTCGTGGATCCGGAGGCGCTCGCGGTTGATGCTCTCCGGCCCACCGTCCATGCCGATCGCCATGTGCCACACCTCGGTCACGTCCACGCTGATCGGGATGAGAACCCGGAAGAACGACGACGACATGGCGATGTTCGGGAACATGTTGAGGTTGAACCCGCAGCCGTGCATCGAGCGCATGTAGCGACGGATGCGTTCGGGACTCTCCCCCGCCTCGGCGAGTTCGTCGACGAGATGCTGGAACCGCGGCTGCACCTCCTCGGAACCGTCGTCGATGTCGAGGTCCGCGTGCGCGGCCGCCATGATCGCGACGCTGTGACCGTTGCCGAGCGCGTGCGTCTCGGCGGCCGGATCGTCCATGAACGACATCATGTTCGCGGTCTCGGCGTCGACAGAGGCCATCCACGACTTGTGCACCATCGGGAAGTGGTAACCGTCGGTGGTGTTCTCGAGCTGGATCTTCCAGTTGCCCTTGAACCGGAACTTGTGACTGCCGAGGACCTTGGTGGGGAATCCGTTGGACTGCTTCAGGAATCGCTCCATCCAGATCTTCGCATCACCCAGGTGGTCTTCGAGCGGTTCGATCTCGGTGTTGAACGTCGCGAAGATCATGCCGAGATAGCTCTCGGTGCGCAGCTTCTGCAGGGGGAAGTCGTTCTTCTCGACGACGCCCTCGTAACCGTCCGGGTACGGGATGCCGCGCAGTCGACCGTCGAGGGTGTACGACCAGTTGTGGTACGGGCAGGTGAAGCCGTTGGCCTTGCCGCTGCGCTGGTCGCACACCGTCGCCCCGCGATGCCGGCACCGGTTGAGCAGGGTGTTGAAGTTGCCCTTGCGATCCCGGGTCACGATGACCGGTTGGTCCCCGACCTGGGTGGTCTTGAACGAGCCCGCCTCGGGGACCTCGCTCTCGTGCGCGACCCACACCCAGGTGCGGTAGAAGATCTTGCGCATCTCCTCGGCGAAGATCTCGGGATCGGTGTACAGCTGACCGGCGACGCGGTCCTTCTCGGCGAGGTCCGCGAAGCCGCGGGTCGGCCGCTCGATGGTGGTCATCGATGTTCCTTCGTGTGTCGACCGCGCCGGGGCGCGGAGAGGGGCTGTCGGTGCGCGAGAGATCAGGAGGCGGTGCTCATGAGGGGACGTCGTCGCGGATGGTGAGGGCTCGTCCCATCCGCGCCTCGACCTTGAAGTACTTCCAGAGCGCATGTTCACCGACCATGATGGTGCGCAACAGGTTGCAGGCCGCCCGGACGGTCGGCTGGTCGCGCACGTCGGCGAGGACGTAGAACGTCCACGGCCAGCCGTCGGACGGGCCGACCATGTGGGCGTCGTCGTCGAAGGTCCCGATGATCTCGACACCGTCGAGGTTCTTCAGACTCGTGAGGAACTCCATCGTGGCCTCCCACACCGGACCGATGTCGGCCTTGGGCAGGTCGAAGAAGTTCTGGTTGTTCCCGACACAGAACAGCGTGCGCAACGGTTCGTCGGACATGGGTGATGGTCTCCTCGCGGTCGTGACGTCTGGGCTGGATGACGGGTGGGTCAGGGAAAGCTGGGGATTCCGGCCTCGAGGCCGAGAAGCAGTGCACCGGCGGCCTCGTAGGTGTTGGTCTGCAGCATCGCGTGCTGCGCGGGCACCAACGCGTCCTGCAGGAACCGCTGCAGCGGATGGGTCTCGTAGATGGCCCCGGTGCCGGCGAGGTCGAACACCTGCAGCACGACGCTGCGCCCGACGTGCGCGGCGTGGGTGGCACTCAACCGCAACAGGGCCTGATCGTCGGTCGAGATGTGCTGTCCCGCGACGGCCTTGGCCCACACCCGGTCGGTGCTGTCGTAGAAGAACGCTCGCGCCGAACGCAATTCGGCCTCGGCGACCGCCAGGCCGCTCTTGTACGCCGGCCGGTTGCCCTTGCTGGCACCTCCGGTGATCGAGGTCCGCGCCGCGCCAACCTCGATCGCGTAGTCGAGGGCGCCCCGGGCCGCGCCGAGGGTCACC
This sequence comes from Gordonia sp. NPDC057258, assembly GCF_042668985.1. Lineage (NCBI taxonomy): Bacteria > Bacillati > Actinomycetota > Actinomycetes > Mycobacteriales > Gordoniaceae > Gordonia > Gordonia sp. NPDC057258. Next base: position 101,494 of record NZ_JBHUXZ010000013.1, on the reverse strand, counting down.
ACCGCCAGCACCTGCGCGGCGTAGGCCAACGCGGGGTACCGGGTCAGGGGTTCGTCGATCTGCGGAGCGCCGCCGCGCACGAAGGTCATCTCCTCGGGCACGAACACGCGGTCGGCGCGGATGGCATGGGAGCCGGTCGCCTTCATCCCGGCGACATCCCAGTTGTCGACGATCTCGACCTCGGCCGGATCGACCAGCGCGGTCAGCGGTTTGCCGCCGGTCTCGGGTCCGCCGGCCAGACCGATCCCGAGGAGGTCGGCGCCGCGACATCCGCTGGCGAACTGCCAGACCCCCGAGCACAGGTAGCCGCCGTCGACCCGCTGTGCCTCCTGCATGGGGAACAGCCCGCCCGCGTAGGCGACATCGGGACCGTGCGCGTAGATCTTCTGCTGGGTCTCGGCCGGCAGCGCGGCGAAGTAGACCAGCGACGATCCGAAACTGGACACCCACCCGGTGGCAGGGTCGACGGCGGAGATGCGTTCGACCAGCGACATGAAATCCGACGGTGCCATCGGCTCGCCACCGAACGCCGCCGGCGTCGAGGCCCGGTACATTCCGGCACGCTTCAGCAACGCGATGAAGTCGGCGGGCACGTAGCGCTGCGAGTTGAACTCGTCCCGACGATCCCGGAGCACGTCGAGCGCGTGGTCGAACGCGGCGTCGCGCGCCGCCCCCGCCGGTTCCGCACACACCCGTTCGGTCAGGCTCTCCGCGGTCATCATGTCTCCGTTCGGAATCGACTCTCGATCTCGAGTCCGACACTATGGACGCGAGACCCGACGCGGTATCGGGATTTCCCGCGCCGCGGGTAAGCAATTCCTTACTTGCGTGTCCTCACCCGCATGGCATCGTGGCGGGGGCGAAGACGAGAACTCGGCGAAGGTGAGGTGATGGCGATGTTCCCCGCCCGTCGGGACTTCGAGCAGATGATCCTGCACACCGGCACCGGCATCCTCATCCACGAGGCGAGTTCGAAGAACATCCTGTGGGCCAACCCGGCCGCGTGCCGGATCTTCGGGTTCACCCTGGAGGAACTCAAGCCCCTCAAGGCACACCACATGAGCGCCCAGGAGCGTCAGTACCGTCGCGAGGTCGGCGTGGCATGGCTCCAGTCCGCGGTGGTGCACGGGTCGAGCCGCAAACAGTGGAAGTACCGCGCCAAGGACGGCACCGAGTTCCTCACCGATGCCCGCGCGACCCTGGTGCGCTGCGAGGACGGGCCGGTCGTGATGGTCGAGTTCCGCAACATCTCCGACGAGGTCGAGTTGCAGGAAGAACTGACCTGGGTGTCGGAGTCGTTGCAGCGCATCATGACCCACACGTCGGCCGGGATCGTCGTGCTCGACGACGACAACTGCATCGACGACATCTCCCCACTGGCCGCCAAGCTGTTCGGCCGCACCCCCGCGGAGCTGTCGGGCGTCCATCTGGAAGACCTCGGCCGGTGTGAGCCCCGGCTGACCAGTGACCCTGTCATCGAACGGCTGACGGACGGAGCGGGCTCGGTCGAGATCCAACAGGAGATCATCAAGGACGACGGCAGCACCGTGTGGCTGGCCGGCGAACTCGAGATCGTCGCCCACGACGGCATCTCCTCGCGGGTCCTGACCGTGCGCGACGTGACCGACCGCGTCGAATGGGAACGCCGCAACGCCTACCAGGAGGCCAACCTCCAATATCTGAGCCGTTACCACGCGATGGGTGACATGGCGATGATCCTGGCCCACGAGCTCGGTCAACCGCTCGCGGCGTCGACCAACTACCTGAGCGGGCTCAAGGCCCGCGTCTCCGCCGACACCGTCGACGCCCGCAGCCTCGCCTACGGCATCGACCAGATCGAGAAGCAACTCCACCGCGCCGCCGACATCGTGGCCTCCGTCCGCCGCTACGTACGACGCATCGAGAGCACCTCGACGCTCATGGATCTCAACGAGACCGTCGAGGAGAGCCTGTACTTCGTGCGACTACGCGCGGCCGAGCAGGGCGTACGCGTGTACGCCGAGATCCCCGACCGCGACCTGCCGATCCAGGGCGAGAACGTGCTCATCGGACAGGTCATCATCAACCTGTGCGTCAACGCACTCGACGAGATCGTCCGTCCGACAACCGAGGTGAAGGAACTGACGATCCAGACCGGCGAGTCCGACGGACTGGCCTCGGTGTGGATCCGTGACCAGGGACGCGGCATGACGGGCGCGCCCACCGATCGCCTCGCCTCCGGCGCGTTCTCGTCCAAGCAGGACGGTTCCGGAATCGGGCTCATCATCTCCGAGCACATCGTCGAACGCCACGGCGGGACGATCCGGTACCTGCCGAACGAACCGTCGGGAACCACCGTCCAGGTGACGCTCCCTCTCGCGACGATCGCCGAGGACGGCGCCGGCCACTCCCCGGCTCCCGCGTCGCCGTTTCCGTCCCGCTGATTGAATCCAATCAGCGGGACGGAAACGAGGCCGCGCGAATTAGCCCCGGCTAGGCGTTCGCGTTGGCGAACGAGTCCAGGCTGCTCGTGGCGTCGATGTACTCGGTCACCCACCGCTCGATCACCGCAGAGGTCTTCTCGACCTTGCGGAACTGCCCGACCACCTGCCCGACCGGGTTGAAGGCGACGTCGATGCTCTCGTCGGGGTACTTGTGCGTCGCGGCCACCGCCATCCCGGAGACCATGTACTGCAACGGCATCCCCAGCGGATCGGGATTCTTCGGATCCTCCCAGGCCTCGGTCCAGTCGTTGCGCAGCATGCGGCACGGCTTGCCGGTGAACGATCGGCTCCGTACGGTGTCCCGGCTGGAGGCGTCGATGTAGGTCTGCTGCTGGACCGGGGTGTTCTCGGCCTCCTCGACCATCAGCCACTGCGATCCGGTCCACGCGCCCTGCGCGCCCAGGGCCAGCGCGGCCGCGATCTGTTCACCGCTGCCGATACCGCCGGCGGCCAGAACCGGCACCGGCGCAACCTCTTTGACGACCTGCGGCCAGAGCACGATGGAGCCGACCTCGCCGCAGTGACCGCCGCCCTCGCCGCCCTGGGCGATGATGATGTCGACACCCGCATCGGCGTGCTTGCGGGCCTGCTTCGGCGATCCGCACAGCGCGGCGACCTTGCGGCCGGCGGACTGGATCTTCTCGATCATGTCGGCGGGTGGCGTCCCGAGGGCGTTCGCGATCAGGGTGACCTTGGGGTGCTGGAGCGCGATCTCGACCTGCGGCGTGGCAGTGGCCTCGGTCCAACCGAGAAGCTGCAGGGAGTTGTCACTGTCCTCGTTGAGCGGCACGCCGTGGTCACGCAGGAGCTTGCGCCCGAAGTCGAGGGTCTCCGCCGGCACCATCGACTGCAACATCTTGGTGAGTTCCTCGCCCGACATGTTCGAGTCCATGCCCTCGTACTTGTTCGGGATGACGATGTCGACGCCGTAGGGACGGTCGCCGATGTGCTCGTCGATCCACTTGAGCTCGATCTCGAGCTCCTCGGGGGTGAAGCCGACCGCGCCGAGCACTCCGAAACCGCCCGCCTTGCTCACCGCGACCACCACGTCCCGGCAGTGGGTGAACGCGAAGATCGGGAACTCGATACCGAGCTCGTCGCAGATCGGGGTGTGCATGGAAGACTCCTCGCCCGTCAGAAGAACAACCAGAATTAGAACGTGTTCTACTCTGAATACCAGGCGAGGCGGTCACGGACAAGCGAGCGGGCCGAATCAACCCGGCGCCGGGAGCGAAGCGAGCGGGCCGAGTCGACCCGGTCACTGTCCGTAGGGCTGCCGCGCCGTCTCGGGGTCGCCGTAGGTGATGGCGCGCTCCCGCCGGGTGTCGGTGAGCAGCGTTGCGCCCCACGTCATGACGGTTCCCATCCGGTTGCGGACACCCGCCAGGAAGGCGATGTGGATGACGCCCCAGGCCACCCAGCCGAGGAACCCCGACAGCTGGAGCGGGCCGGACTGGACGATCGCGTGGCGGCGGGCGATGTAGGCCGCGGTTCCCAGATCGCGGTATCTGAACGGAGTTCTTTCCTGTTGCCCTGCAACGGTTTCCGCGATCACCGCCCCGGCGTGCCGGCCGCCCTGCATCGCCACCTCGGCGACCCCGGGCAGGTCTCGGTAGGAACTCATGTCGCCGCAGACGAAGATGTCGGGATGGCCCGGGACCGAGAGATCGGCCTCGACCGGTATCCGCCCGCCGCGGTCCTGTTCGACACCCAGCGACCGGGCGAGTGTGGTGGCGAAGGGGACGGCCTCGACGCCCGTCGTCCACAGCGTCGTGCGCGCCGGGTAGACGTTCTTGGTCCCGTCGGCCTTGCGGGTCGTCTCGACGTGGTCCTCTCCGACCCCGGTGACGTGCACGCCGAGGTGGGTCTCGACGCCGAGGTTGTCGAGCGTGCGCTGGGCGCTGGCCGAGAGCCGCGTCGAGAACGACGGCAGCACGCGGTCGCCGCCGTGGAGCAGCAGCACCCGCGCCTGCGCCGGATCGATCGCGTCGAACTCGCGCTCGAGCGCCAGGGTCGCGACCTCCCGGATCTGTCCGGCGAGCTCGACGCCGGTCGGGCCGCCGCCCGCCACCGCGAAGGTGAGCCAGGACCGCTGCTCCTCCGGGTCGGTGATCGTCTCGGCCATCTCGAACGCGGCCATGATCTTGCGGCGGATCGACAGCGCGTCATCGAGCGTCTTCATCCCGGGCGCGAACTCCGCGAACGCCTCGTTGCCGCGGTAGGCGGTGCGCATGCCGGCGCCGACCACGAGGTAGTCGTAGCCGAGACGGAACGACGACCCGTCGATGCGGTCGACCGTCACCTCGTGACCCTCGACGTCGATGCCCGACGCCTCGCCGAGGACGACGTCGAGGTTCTTGTGCCGACGGGTCAGATGCCGAACCGGGCTGGAGATCGCGCCCTCGGACAACAGACCGGTGGCGCACTGGTACAGCAGCGGCTGGAACAGATGGCTGGTCCCGCGGTCGACGATGGTGACGTCGACCGGCTCGTTCTTGAGCCTGCGGGCGCAGTGCATACCCGCGAATCCGGCACCGATCACAACAACTCTGGGTCTCGAGGGGGCCATTCGACCGATTGTTCCAGACATTTCGCGGTTCTCGGCGGGTGTTTACCGCCTCTACGGACGGGTATGCCTCGCGACGTGGAAGCCAAAGTCTCCTTGACCGTGAACGGTGCCGAACACGACGTCGTCGTGGACACGCGAACAACACTGCTCGACGGTCTGCGTGACCGGCTGGGCATCTTCTCGCCGAAGAAGGGCTGCGATCACGGTCAGTGCGGTTCGTGCACCTTGCTGGTCGACGGCAGGCGCATCGTCAGTTGCCTGTCCTTCGCCGTCTCCTACGAAGGCAGCGACATCGTCACCGCCGAGGGCCTGGGCGACGGTGACGAGCTACACGACATGCAGCAGGCGTTCATCGACGAGGACGCCTTCCAGTGCGGCTACTGCACCCCCGGCCAGCTGTGCTCGGCCATCGGGATGCTCGACGAGGCGAAACAGGGGTATCCCAGCCACGTCACCGAGGACCTCGACCCGTCGTCGAGCGGCGACGCGAGTCCGTTGGCCGACGACGAGATCCGGGAACGGATGAGCGGCAACCTCTGCCGATGCGCGGCGTACCCGAACATCCTCGCGGCGATCCGACAGGCGGCCGATCGATGATCCCGTTCACCTACGAGCGTGCGACCGACGTCCCCGCCGCCGTGAACTTCCTGCGGGATCACGACGGCGCGAAGCTGATCGCCGGCGGCACCAACCTGGTCGACCACATGAAGCTGGGCGTCGCCGACCCGCCGGCGCTGCTCGACATCTCACGCCTGCCGCTCGACGACATCACCGAACGCCCCGACGGCTCGCTCCGGCTCGGCGCCACCGCCCGCAACGCCGACACCGCCGCCCATCCCCTCGTCCGGCGCCGCTACCCCGTCCTGGCCCGCGCCCTGCTCTCGGGCGCCTCGGCGCAGTTGCGCAACCTCGCGACCAATGCGGGAAACCTGTTGCAGCGCACCAGATGCGTCTACTTCCAGGACGTCACGACCCCGTGCAACAAGCGGACGCCGGGCTCGGGCTGCTCGGCCGTCGGCGGATACACGCGGTATCACGCCATCCTGGGTGCATCCGAGACCTGCGTCGCGACCCACCCCTCCGACATGGCGGTGGCCCTCACCGCCCTCGACGCGCGCATCGTCGTGCAAGGCCCCGACGGCGAGCGCGTGGTGGACATCGGTGACTTCTACCGGCTCCCGGGTGAGCATCCCGAGCGCGACACGGTGCTCGAGCCGCACGATGTCATCGTGGCCATCGACGTGCCACCGCCCCTGCCGGACTCGTCGTCGACCTACCGCAAGGTGCGCGACCGTGCGTCGTACGCCTTCGCGCTCGTGTCCGTCGGGGCCGAGGTGAGCATGGACGGTGACGCCATCGGCGAAACGCGGATCGCGTTCGGCGGTGTCGCGCACAAGCCCTGGCGGGCCGCGCGGGCCGAAGAGGTGCTGCGTGGTCAGCGACCGTCGACCGAATTGTTCGCCGCGGCAGCCGATGCCGAACTCGGCGAGGCCCGTGCACTCGAGGGCAACGAGTTCAAGGTGCCCCTCGCCCGCCGCACCCTGATCGCCACCCTGCGGGAGCTGAGCACTCGATGACCGCGATCGGTACCTCCCACGCCCGCATCGACGGCGCCGACAAGGTGCGCGGCACCGCGCCGTATGCCTACGAGCACCTCACCGAGGCCGCGTACCTGTGGCCGATCACCGCGACCATCGCGCGCGGACGCATCACCGGATTCGACACGGCCGCAGCCGAATCGACGCCCGGTGTGCTGTACGTACTCACACCCGAGAATGCACCGGAACTGGCCGACACCTCCAGCGGCGACCTCACGATCCTGCAGTCGCCCGAAATCGCCTACCGCGGGCAGCTGATCGGCGCCGTCGTCGCGGAGAGTCCCGAGACGGCACGCGAAGCCGCCTCGGCGGTGACCGTCACCTACGACGAGGACGCCCACGACACCGAGTTCCGCGTCGATCACCCCGACAGCTACCGGCCCGAACAGGTCAACGGCGGGTTCGAGCCCACCTCACAGGACGGCGACCCCGATCGAATCCTGGACGAAGCGGCCAGTACCACCGGCGGGGACACGGTCACGGTCGACCAGTGGTACTCCACCCCGGAGGAGCACAACAACCCGATGGAGCCGCACACCGTGGTGGCCACCTGGGATGCGGATGCCGCTGTCCTCACGCTCTACGACTCGACCCAGTCGACCCAGGGCGTGGTGTCCTCGCTGGCGCCGGTGCTGGGTCTCGAACCCGAGCAGATGAGGGTGATGGCGCCGCACGTCGGCGGTGGATTCGGGTCGAAGGGCTCGCCGCACTCGCACGACGTGCTCGCGGCCATGGCGGCCATGCGCCTGCCCGGTCGTCCGGTGAAGTTCGCGGTGACCCGGCAGCACATGTTCGTCTACGTCGGACACCGCGCGCCCACCCGATCCCGTCTGCGGCTGGCCGCCGATCGGGACGGCCACATCACCGCGATGGTGCACGAGGCATTCACCCACAGCGCACACGCCGGGGAGTTCGCCGAGCAGGCCGCGGTCACCTCACGATCGATGTACTCGGCCGACCATCGGCGGACCGATCACCACGTCGTCCCCCTCGATGTCCCGGTCCCGTTCTGGATGCGTGCGCCCGGCGAGGCTCCGGGGATGTTCGCCGGCGAGGTCGCCATGGACGAGCTCGCACATGCCCTCGACCTCGATCCGATCGAGTTGCGTGTGCGCAACGAACCGCCCGAGGACCCCGAGACGGGCAACCCGTGGTCGTCGCGGCGGCTGCTCGACTGTCTCCGCGAGGGGGCCGGACGATTCGGCTGGGAGCGGCGTGTGGCGGAGCCGGCGGCCCGCCGGAACGGTCGGCAGCTGGTCGGCCTGGGGGTCGCGTCGTCGACCTATCCCCACATGGTGCAGCCGGGCAACGCGGCGTCGATCACCCATCGCGACGGGCGGTACACGGTCCGGATCGCCGCCACCGACATCGGCACCGGTGCGTGGACGACCCTGAAGATCATCGCCGCCGACGCGCTCGACGTACCCACCGACGTCGTCGACATCGAGATCGGCGACAGCGCGCTGCCCAGCGCGACCGTCGCCGGCGGTTCGTCGGGCACCTCGTCCTGGGGATCGGCCATCGTCACCGCCGCGCATCAGTTCCGTGCACGTTTCGGCGACGATCCGCCTCCGGACGCCGAACTCAGCGCGGAGGCGGCGGACAACCTTGATCTCGAGAAGTTCACCGTGGCCTCGTTCGGCGCGCACTTCGTCGAGGTCGGCGTCGACATCGACACCGGGGAGATCCGCATCCCGCGCATGCTCGGGGTGTTCTCCATCGGCCGCGCCATCAACCCGCGCACCGTCCGTTCGCAACTCATCGGCGGCATGACCTTCGGTATCTCGATGGCGTTGCACGAGGAGAGCGTCCGCGATCACCGGTTCGGCCACGTGGTCACGCAGGATCTCGCCGAGTACCACATCCCCGTGCACGCCGACATCGCCGACGTCGACGCGATCTGCCTCGACGACCGCGACGAACACGCCACCCCGATGGGTTCGCGCGGAGCGGGCGAGATCGGGATCGTCGGCAGTGCCGCCGCGGTGGTCAACGCGATCTACAACGCCACCGGGGTACGGGTCCGGAACCTGCCGGCGCACCTCGACGATCTGCTCGGCGGACTGCCCGACCAGTAGTCGCTGCCCCAGCGGTGCGGAGTCAGGCCGCGCCCGGATAGCTCGACCACCCCGGTACCGGCTGCTGGGCCGGCCACGGCTCGGTGTCGGCCATCGGCAGCCAGTGCGGCATACCGTCCGGAGTCATTGCGGCGCATGCCTTCTGATCCGGGGTCGGCGTCGGATACAGGGCCGCGAAGTCGTAGCGGGAGGTGTACCAGCCGCCGAACACGTCGGCGCCGGGGGTCCGCTCGCCCCCGCGTGGTGCGGCCGCGGGATCGGTTCCCACGCGGCGGATGTCGATCTCCACCGGCCGCGGGGTGTCGTATCCGACGGTCCACTCGCCGTTCTGCTGCACCGACCGATACCCGTGACGGCACATCACGATTCGCGCCCAGCCGTTGTCGTCGACGCGGCGCAACCCCTGATAGAAGGCGGTACCGACCTCGCGGCCCGAGGTCGACTGGATCGGGGGGTACGCCGTCACCATCTGGTCGATGTTCGACGGCGCGGCGTCGGTGAAACCGGGGTAGCCCCACCTTGCCGACCGTCCGGCGTTGGCGAGTTCGAAGGACTCGGTGAAGGCTCGGACGAAGGTGCCCTCGGCAGACTGCGGATCGAGGACACCGGTCGCGGTCCAGCGGAAGGTGGTGTCGAATCCGGGCGGCAGATGCGCGTCCTGCGCGGCGCGGGCCGGCGGTGTCCGCTCCGGTCCGTCGGGCCCGGTGGCGCATGCCGCGAGGCCGGCTCCCACGACGAGCGCGGCGAGAATCGCGGTGAGGCGTCGACGACGATCGTGCGCCACGGTGATCACCCGCTTCGACGAATAGCGGTCCGTTACCCGGCTATGTCTGCACCCTAGACATGGACGCTTGTCCCACGTGGGATCACCGTGCACCGGAACGGCGACGAGAAGGTCTCGAAATGGGCACGCTGATCCCAGGTCAGGGCCGCTCATCGATGTCCACGCCGGGCGCCAGATCCCCGCACTCGACGCGGGTCACCGCCCGGGACCGGAGATACACCTGAGCACCCACGTCACCATCGACCACACGCAGAGCCGGTCCGAAATGGTCGGCACCGATGTACACCGGGTGCCCCGGACTGCCGTCGAAGACCGCTCGCGCGAGAAGGGCGCGGTCACCCGATGCCGCGCCCAGGACGCGCGCGACGACGTCGGCGCCCGTGGCCGGGGTGTCGACCACGTGCACCGTCAGCCCCGCCGCGTCCGGTCGTGCCATCGCCCACCGCAGGGCCGCCGCCACCGTGGCGCCGACGCCGTCGGCCCAGTCCTCGACGATCAGCGTCTCGGCACCGGCCGGTGGTTCGACGACCGCGGCGCCCATGGCGACCGTCACCTCGGAGCAACCGCCGTCGCGCAACGCCGCGACCGCCCGCTCGAGCCACTGGCCGTCGTGCGCGAGGATCTTCGGTATCCCGTACCTGGTCCCGGCTCCGGCGGCGAGTACCACACCGAGCACCCGTCCGGCGGGGTCGTCCGGGGGCGCTGTCCCGATGACGTCGTCCATCGCCCCATCTTCCACGCGCCGTCAGCGACCACGCCTCCTAGGCTGGTCATCATGCGGCTCAACGAGATGGACGACGACGAAGCCCGTGCAGCGCTGCGCAGCTGTTGCGCATCGACGGCCTGGATCGAGCGCATGATGCTCGCGCGGCCCTTCGGCGATGTACCCGCTGTGCTCGATGCCGCCGATCGAGCACTGGCCGAGATCAGCGAGGACGACCTCGACGAGGCGCTCGCCGGGCATCCGCGGATCGGCGACCGGCCCGACAACGCCTCGTCGGCGCGCGAACAGTCCGGGGTGGCGGGCTCGTCGGCCTCGGTGCTCGCCGAGCTGAGAGACGCCAATGTCGCCTACGAGGCGCGGTTCGGGCACGTCTACCTGGTCTTCGCGAACGGGCGGCCCGCCGACGAGCTGCTCGCCATCCTCCGGACCCGGATGACCAACGACGCCTCCACCGAACGCCGGGTACTGCGTGCGGAACTGGCGAAGATCAACCGCGCCCGCCTGCTCCGTATGCTGTCGACCGAGCACGCCGCCGACGAAGGGATTTCGAGATGACCGGTCTGTCCACGCACGTCCTCGACGCGGTGTCGGGTTCACCCGCCGTCGGCCTCGAGGTGTCCCTCCAGGATGCGTCGGGGACCGAATTGTCCAGCGCCAGCACCGATTCCGACGGTCGCATCACCGCAGTGAACACCGCGGCGCTCGTCCCCGGGATCTACCACCTCGTCTTCGACACCGGGAACTGGTTCGCCGACAACGACATCAAGGGTTTCTATCCCGAGATCGACGTCTGTTTCGAGATCGACGATCCCGGGCGACATCACCACGTACCGATCCTGTTGAGCCCCTTCGCCTACTCGACGTACCGGGGTAGCTGAACCGGCGGCGGGGCGCGGCGCCCCGCCGCCGATCTGCTCAGCGGATCTCGATCAGCAGATCCCCCGGCGCGACCTGCGTCACCTGTCCGATGGCGAGTCGGGTCACGGTGCCCGCGACCGGGGCGGTGATCGCCGCCTCCATCTTCATCGCCTCGATGGTGCCGATCGTCGCCCCGACGGCGACCTCGTCGCCGACGTCGACCGACAGCGACACGACGCCGGCGAACGGGGCACCGATGTGGTGCGGGTTGGAGCGGTCCGCCTTCTCCGCCGACGCGACAGCCGAGTCGACGGAGTGGTCGCGCACCGCGATCGGACGCAGCTGACCGTTCAGGACGCACATGACGGTCCGCATGCCCTGCTCGTCCGGTTCGCTGACCGCCTCCAGCCCGATGAGCAGATCGACACCGGGTTCGAGTTCGACGCGGTGTTCCTCGCCGTAGCGCAGTCCGTAGAAGAACTGGTTGGCCGAGAGCCTCGACGTGTCACCGTAGGCCTCGTAGTGCTCCTCGAATTCCTTTGCCGGACCGGGGAAGAGCAGGTGGTTGAGCCGGACCTGACGGTCACGACCCGGCTTGTCGAGGATGGCCTCGTCGTCGGCGGACAGTGGGGTGACCTCGGGGGCCGGCGCGCGGCCCTGCAGCGCGAGGGTGCGCAGCGGTTCGGGCCAGCCACCGGGTGGGTCGCCCAGCTCGCCGCGCAGGAAGCCGATCACCGAGTCCGGGATGTCGTAGGAGGCCGGGTCGGCCGCGAAGTCCGAGGCGGTGATGCCGCGGCCGACCAGCGCGAGCGCGAGGTCGCCGACGACCTTCGACGACGGGGTCACCTTGACCAGTCGGCCGAGCATCGAATCAGCGGCGGCGTACGCCTGCTCGACTGCCTCGAACCTGTTGCCCAGCCCGAGGGAGATTGCCTGCTGCCGCAGGTTCGACAGCTGCCCGCCCGGGATCTCGTGGGAGTAGACCCGCCCGGTCGGCGCCGGGAGACCGGACTCGAACGGCGAGTAGACCTTTCGCAGCGCCTCCCAGTACGGCTCGAGGTCGCACACCCGCGCGAGGTCGATGCCGCTGTCCCGCTCGGTGTGGGCGGTCGCGGCGACGATCGCCGACAGCGGCGGCTGGCTCGTGGTGCCCGCCAGCGCGGCACTGGCGCCGTCGACCGCGTCGGCCCCCGCCTGCCACGCGGCCATGTAGGTCGCCAGCTGTCCGCCCGGGGTGTCGTGGGTGTGCACGTGGATCGGCAGATCGAACTCACGCCGCAGCGCCGACACCAGGGTGGTCGCCGCGGGAGCGCGCAGCAGACCCGCCATGTCCTTGATCGCCAGGACGTGCGCGCCCGCCTCCACGATCTGTTCGGCCAGCCGCAGGTAGTAGTCGAGCGTGTAGAGGTCCTCGCCCGGGTCGGACAGATCGCCGGTGTAGCTCATCGCCACCTCGGCCACCGCCGTGCCGGTCTCGCGGACCGCGTCGATCGCGGGTCGCATCGCGTCGATGTTGTTGAGGGCGTCGAAGATCCGGAAGATGTCGATGCCGACGTCGGTCGCCTCGGACACGAACGCGGTCGTCACCTTGGTGGGATACGGCGTGTAGCCGACCGTGTTGGCGCCGCGCAACAGCATCTGCAGACAGATGTTGGGGATCGCCTCCCGCAACTGCGCCAGCCGATCCCACGGGTCTTCTTTCAGGAAGCGAAGCGCCACATCGTAGGTCGCCCCGCCCCAGCACTCGACGGACAGCAGTTCGGGGGTCAGCGCGGCCACGTACGGCGCCACGTTGAGCAGCCCGTTGGTGCGCACGCGAGTCGCGAGCAGCGATTGGTGCGCATCGCGGAACGTCGTGTCGGTGATGCCCAGCCGCGGGTTCTCGCGCAGGTCGCGCGCGAACCCCTCGGGTCCGAGCTCCAGCAGACGCTGCCGCGAGCCGTTCGGCGGCGAGGCGAGCACCGAACGCTCGACGGTCGGCAGCTTGTCGCGCGGGTACACCGTGGTGGGCCGCTCACCGTGCGGCTTGTTCACGGTGACGTCGGCCAGGTACGACAGGATCTTGGTACCGCGGTCGGCTGACGAACGCGAGGTCAGCAGACCGGGACGCTCGTCGATGAACGAGGTCGTGACGCGCCCGGCGCGGAAATCCGGATCGTCGAGCACCGCCTGCAGGAACGGGATGTTGGTCGCGACGCCACGGATTCGGAACTCGGCCACGGCGCGGCGCGCACGCCGCACCGCGGTCGGGAAATCCCGTCCGCGACAAGTCAGTTTGACGAGCATCGAGTCGAAGTGGCCACTCACCTCGGCGCCGAGGTTCGCACCGCCGTCGAGCCGGACGCCGGCACCGCCGGGGCTACGGTAGGCGGTGATGCGCCCGACATCGGGCCGGAAGCCGTTGGCGGGGTCCTCGGTGGTGATCCGGCACTGCAGCGCGGCACCGCGGATGCGGATCGTGTCCTGGGTCAGTCCGAGATCCGCCAGCGACTCCCCCGATGCGATGCGCAGCTGCGCGCTGACGAGGTCGACGTCGGTGATCTCCTCGGTCACCGTGTGCTCGACCTGGATACGCGGGTTCATCTCGATGAACACGTGGCGACCCTGTTCGTCGAGCAGGAACTCCACCGTGCCCGCGCACGAGTAGCCGATCGATCGCGCGAAAGCCACTGCGTCCGAGCAGATCTGCTCGCGCAACTCGTCGGAGAGGTTCGGTGCGGGCGCGAGCTCGATCACCTTCTGATGGCGGCGCTGCAGGCTGCAGTCGCGCTCGTAGAGGTGGATGACGTTGCCGTAGGTGTCGGCGAGGATCTGCACCTCGATGTGCCGCGGGTTGACCACGGCCTGCTCCAGGAACACCGTCGCGTCGCCGAACGCGGCCTCGGCCTCGCGCGACGCGGCCGCGATGGCCTCGGCGAGGTCGGCACGCTCGTCGACGCGGCGCATCCCCCGCCCGCCGCCACCCGCGACCGCCTTGACGAAGACCGGGAACTGCATGTCCTCCGCCGCGGCGAGCAACTCGTCGAGATCCGACGACGGCTCCGAGCTCGCGAGCACGGGGATCCCAGCCGCCTTCGCCGCGGCCACCGCGGTCGCCTTGTTGCCGGTCATCTCCAGGATCTCGGCGCTCGGGCCCACGAAGGTGATGCCCGCCTCCGCGCACGCGGCGGCGAGACCCTGGTTCTCCGACAGGAATCCGTAACCGGGGTAGATAGCATCGGCGCCACACCGGACCGCCGCGCTGACGACCTCGTCGACCGACAGGTAGGCCCGAACCGGATGTCCCGGCGCCCCGATCTGGTAGGACTCGTCGGCCTTCAGCCGGTGCACCGAGTTGCGATCCTCGTACGGGAAGATCGCGACCGTGCGCGCGCCCAGTTCGTAGGCGGCGCGGAATGCGCGGATGGCGATCTCGCCGCGGTTGGCGACCAGAACCTTGTCGAACATCGTGGTGTTCTCTTTCTCTCACGCCTGCGCCGGTCCGGCGCGTGCTCAGCGACTCGCACAATCGCGGTGGAGATCGCGCGAACAAACTCCCGGCGGGCACGGATCGACGCGAATGTCCCGACGACGCCGACCCGTTTCCACGGGCAGTTCACGTCGTGATCCTACTCACCGAGACCGGCCGTTCGGCCACCCCCTCACACCGCCTTCGACCCCCTCGGAAACCGTGCTCCCCGACGCCGTCCACCGCGTCGGAAAGGCGGCGGCACGGCACTGTGACGCCTCGGGAAAGGTGATCGAAAACAATTGCCGCGCAATGTACGTGGCACTCATTGCCGCAGTGTTGAGAAATACTCTCCAGCAGGATTCGACAATGAGAGATCCGCAGCGTCGGGAATTCGCGAATGCCGATCGATCGCTCCGTCGGAATGCCGACCGATCGCTCTGTCACGGGCTCGCTTTGTCGGCCGACGGCGCACGGGATTAGCGTCGTCGGAACCACTCCGATCCGACCGGAAGGCGTTGCCGTGGGCTTCACCCGTTACGTCGCCTTGGGCGACTCGTTCACCGAGGGAGTCGGCGATCCGGACCCGGCCCGACCCAACGGGGTACGCGGGTGGGCCGACCGTGTCGCCGAACAACTCGCCGCCGCGGCGTCCGCCGAGGGCGGGGCGGGCTTCGGCTATGCGAACCTGGCCATCCGCGGCCGGTTGCTCGACGAGGTGCTCGCCCAGCAGATCGGTCCGGCGATCGCCCTGGAGCCCGACCTGGTCACCATCTACGCCGGCGGCAACGATCTCATGCGCCCGTCCCTCGACCTCGACGCGATGATCGCGCGGTACGACGAGGCCCTGCGCGACCTGACCGCGACGGGCGCCACCGTCGTCGTCTTCACCGCCTACGACACCGGATGGGCTCCGGTGTTCCGGATGCTGCGTGGACGGGTCGCCATCTACAACGAACTCGTCCGGGCGGTCGCCGAGAAGCACGGTGCACTGATCTGCGACTTCTGGCGGATGGCCGGTTATGACGACTACCGCATGTGGGACGCCGATCGCCTGCACATGTCGCCGCTCGGTCACGCACAGATGGCCGGCCGGGTCCTCGACCTGCTCGGCGTCGACCACCACATCACGCCCGAGACGATGGCCGCCGCCGCGGTCGCCACCCGGCGGGAGCAGCGGCGTCAGAACGCGGAGTGGGCGCGGACCTTTCTCGGCCCCTGGGTGGTGCGCCGCATCCGCGGCGTCTCGTCGGGCGACGGACTCACCCCGCGCTGGCCCCGTCCCGTCGGCCTGGCAGACCTCGCGTAGCCCGGACGCCGAGGCTTCCCGCCGGGTGCGAACGTCTGCACCCGCGGCCCGCCGGATATCCTGGTCGTTCGGAGGTGTGCACAATCGATGAGCGGAACCAGCGGGATGACGGCGTGACCAGCCGCACCGACGCCGACGGAACGACGGACAGCACTCCGGACCTCCCGCCCCCCGATCCCACCGCCGAGAAGCCCCACCCGCGGCTCGCGGTGGCCGTGCTCTGCCTCGCCGGCATCGTTGTCGCATTGATGCAGACGATCATCGTGCCGCTCATCCCTCAGCTCCCCGCGCTGCTGCACGCCGATGCCTCCGACACCACGTGGGCGATCACGATCACGCTGCTGCTCGGCGCGGTCGCCACCCCCATCGGCGGGCGGATCGGCGACATGTACGGCAAACGCCTCGCCATCCTGGTCAGTCTCGGCTTCGTCGCAGCGGGTTCCGTGGCCTGCGCGGTCGCGACGTCGCTCCCGCTGTTCATCATCGGCCGCGGTCTCCAGGGGCTGGGTTTCGGCATCGTCGCGCTCGGCATCAGCGTCATGCGCGACATCGTCCCGCCCCGCCACCTCGGCTCGTCGGTGGGAACGATGAGCGCCTCACTCGGCATCGGCGGTGCGCTCGGGCTCCCCGTCGCCGCCCTCATCGCCCAACACGTGAGCTGGCACGCCCTGTTCTGGTCGTGTGCGGGTGCCGCGACGCTGGCCGGTGTCGGCGTGGCCCTCACGGTCCGCTCCACCGCCAAGCCCTCCGGCGGCCGGTTCGACGCGCTCGGCGCCCTCGGTCTGACGGTGCTCCTCGTCTGTCTGCTGCTGCCGTTGTCCAAGGGCGCCGAGTGGGGATGGTCCGCTCCGCTGACGCTCGGCCTGTTCGCCGGCTTCCTCGTGTCGCTGGGCGTGTGGGTCCTCGTCGAACTCCGTCGCGACAGTCCGTTGATCGATCTCCGCATCCTGGGCAAGCGCCCGCTGCTGTTGACGAATCTGGCGTCGATCGCGACCGGTTTCGCCTTCTACGCGATGCAACTCATCCCGATCCAGTTGCTGATGGCCCCGACGAACAGCCCGGACGGCTTCGGGTACGACATGGTGCACGCGAGTCTCATCCTCGCGCCCAGCGGTCTGGTCATGTTCGTGTTCTCACACATCAGCGGTCGCATCAACGCCGTCTTCGGCGCCCGCATCTCCCTCGCCCTGGGCGCGGTCATCATCGGCATCGGCTACGTGATCTTCATCGTCGGGATCGCCGGCCCGTGGGACCTCACCTGGATCCACATGATGGTCATCGCCTGCTGCATCGGCGCCGGTCTCGGCATCGCCTACTCCGCGATGCCGGCGCTCATCATGCAGTCGGTCAGCGTCGAGCAGACCGGCGAGTCCAACGGCGTCAACGCCCTCATGCGGATCATCGGCACCTCGACGGCCGCCGCCGCGGTCGGCATGCTGCTGACGTGGTCGATGATCTCGGTTCCCGTCGCCGACGGCACCGCGATCGAGGTGCCGACCGCCGAGGGCTACCTGTGGGCGTCGGCCATCGCCCTCGTCATGAGTGCGATCGCCGCCGTGGTCGCCTTCGCGATTCCCGCGCACGGCCGCAGCACCGAGACCCCGGTCTGACGACCCGGTCACCTGTGGGCCGGGTCGCCGGCCCACGAGATGCGGACCGCACCGGATGCACGTAGCGTGACGCCGTGCTTCTCTCGACGTCGACTTCCGCGATCCGCTCCGACGGGCGCATCGGCCTCGTACGGTGGGAGCCACCCACCGCCGCATCCCGCCTCCTCGACAAGGCACGCTGATGGACCTCACCGCCGTCTCCCACTACCGGTTCGCGCGCACGCGGGATGAGGCGTTCCCCGCGCCCGGCGAACAGATCGTCGCCGGTGGCACCTGGGTGTTCTCCGAGCCGCAGCCGGCGACCACGGGACTAGTCGACCTGAGCGAGATGGGTTGGGCACCTGTCGAAGACCTGCCGGGAGGTGGTCTCCGGATCGCGGCCACCTGCACGATCGCCGAACTCGTCGCACTCCCCCCGCGCTCCGGCTTCGTGGCCCACCCGATGTTCGCGCAGTGCGCGAACGCACTGCTGGCGTCGTTCAAGATCTGGAACATGGCGACCGTCGGCGGCAACATCTGCCGGTCGTACGCGGCGGCGTCGATGGTCTCGCTGGCGGTCGGGCTCGACGCGACCGCCCACGTGTGGAGTCCCGATGGCACCGACCGCGATCTACCCGTCGCCGAGCTGGTCATCGGCAACGGCATCAACCTCCTGGCACCGGGAGAAGTCCTGCGCGCCATCGACTTCCCCGCCCACGCGTTACGCGCCCGCACCTCCGTGCGCAAGATCGCCCTCGCCGAGCTCGGTCGCTCGGGGGCCGTGGTGACCGGCCGGGTCGACGACGACGGCGCCGCCACCTTCGGGATCACCGCGGCCACCGAATGGCCGACCGTTCTGCGCTACACCGGGTTACCGACCCGCGACGCGCTGCACGACGACATCGTCTCGGCAAGTGGCTATTACACCGACGCGCTGGGTTCGGCCGACTGGCGCCGCGGCGTCTCGGCGGTGCTGGGCGAGGAGATCCGCACGGAGTTGTCGTCGGCGACGAACGGAATCAAGGACATGGGATTCGGAGCCGGCGCATGAGATTCGAGGTCAACGGAGAGTCGCTCGACGCCGAACCCGCTGCGGGACAGTGCCTTCGGATGCTGCTCCGCGAACACGCACACTACGAGGTCAAGAAGGGCTGCGACGCCGGCGACTGCGGGGCGTGTTCGGTGCTCGTCGACGGACAGCCCGTGCACTCCTGCATCTATCCCGCTCACCGCGCCGCCGGGAAGTCGGTGACGACGGTGGCCGGGCTCGGCACCCCCGACGACCTGCACCCCGTCCAGCAGTCCTTCGTCGACAACTTCGGATTCCAGTGCGGTTTCTGCACCGCCGGAATGATCGTGACCGCCTCCACCGTCACCGCCGAGCATCTCCCCGACCTGCCGCGGCGGATGAAGGGAAACCTCTGCCGCTGCACCGGTTACCGCTCCATCCGGGACGCGATCACCGCGGCCGCCACGGGCACCGCATCCCCCGCTGCGCCCGCGGAGCCCGCGCAACGGCCATTCGTGGGCGAGTCGGTCGCTCCGCTCGCCGCCCGGCGCGTGGTGACCGGAACCGAGCCGTACACCTTCGACGTCCCCACGCCCGGGACGTTGCACATCCACGTACTCGGTTCGCCGCACGCGCACGCACGGATCACCGCCATCGACACCACCGACGCCGCCGCGCTACCCGGCGTCGAGCTGATCTTCACCCACGAAAACGTCTCCACTCCGCGGTTTTCCACGGGACGCCACGAGAGCCGCCTCGAGGATCCCGACGACACACTCGTCTTCGACCCGGTGGTGCGATTCGTCGGTCAGCGGGTCGCCGCGGTGGTCGCGTCGTCCCCGGCCGTCGCCGACCAGGCCCTGGCGCTCATCGACGTCACCTACGAAGTTCTGCCCGCGGTCTTCGACCCGGAAGCGGCCAGAAGCCCCGGAGCCCCACTGCTGCACCCCGATCGCACTCCCGCCGACCGGGTCGCCGAGGCCCATCGCAACGTCATCGCCACCTTTCACGAGGGGTTCGGCGGCGACGTCGAGGCCGCACTCGCCGCATCGTCGGCGACTGTGCACGGCACCTGGTCCAGCGGGCGGGTCTCCCACGCCCAGTTGGAAACCCACGGGTCGATCGGGTGGTTCGACGAACACGGGCGCCTCGTCATCCGGACCAGCACCCAGGTCCCGTTCCTGGTCCGCAACGAGCTCGCGCTCCTCTTCGATCTGCCGCCGGAGCGTATCCGGGTCTTCAGCGCCCGGGTGGGCGGTGGGTTCGGCGGCAAGCAGGAGATGCTGACCGAGGACCTCGTCGCCCTGGCCGTACTCCGCACCGGCAAACCCTGCGCCTACGAGATGAGCCGCACCGACGAACTGACCCGGACCACGTACCGGCACCCGATGCGGGTCACCGTCGATGTCGGAGCCGACGCGGACGGCAGGCTCACCGGCCTGCGCGTGAACCTGTTGTCGGACACCGGCGCCTACGGCAACCACGCGATCGGCGTGATGTTCCACGCGTGCGCGGAATCGGTGTCGGTGTACAACTGCCCGATGAAGCGCCTCGACGCGGAGGTCGTCTACACCAACAACCCGCCGTCCGGCGCGTTCCGGGGTTACGGCCTCGGCCAGGTGGTCTTCGCCGTGGAGAGCGCGATGGACGAACTCGCGATCGAACTCGGCATCGACCCGTTCGAGTTCCGACGCCGCAACGCCGTCGCCGACGGCGATCCCCTCCTCATCGCACGCGCCGAACCCGAGGTCGACCTGGTCTACGGCAGCTATGGACTCGACCAGTGTCTCGATCTGGCCGAGCGTGCATTGCACGCCGGCAACGGGGTCGAGGCACCGTCGGGGGACCGCTGGCGCGTCGGCGAGGGCATGGCCATCGCCGCGATCGCCACCATGGCCCCCCGCGGGCACTTCGCCGACGTCACCGTCGCGGTCGACGCCGCCGGCACGTACCACGTGGGCGTGGGCACCGCCGAGTTCGGCAACGGCACGACCACGGTCCACGCCCAGATCGTCGCCACCGCGCTGTCGACCGGACTCGACCGGGTCTCGCTGTGGCACGGCGACACCGATGCCGTCGTGCACGACACCGGGGCGTTCGCCTCGGCGGGCACGACCGTGGCCGGGAAGGCGCTGCACTCAGCATGTCTCGCGTTGCGTGACACCCTTGTCGACGCCGCGGCGCAGCTCACCGGAGCGGACCCGGCACAGGTCGGCCTCGGCGTGGAGGGCGCGCTCGTCGACGGCCGGATCGTCGGGTTCGCCGATCTCATCGGCGCTGTCGACCCGTCGAACCGGGTCGAGCACCCCGCGGGACCGCGCGCCGTCGCCGCGGGCGCCGAACGCGGGGAGATGCGGTCCATCGCGTTCAACGTGCAGGCCTTCCGCGTCGCGGTCGACACCGAGACCGGCACCGTCCGCATCCTGCAATCGGTGCACGCGGCCGACGCGGGCACCGTGATGAACCCCGAGCAATGTCGCGGCCAGGTGGAAGGTGGTGTCGCGCAAGGCATCGGCACCGCGCTCTACGAGGAGATCATGATCGACGAGGCCGGACGGCCGATCACGAACGTCTTCCGGGTGTACCGCGTCCCGCAGATGGCCGACATCCCCGTCACGGAGGTCTACTTCGCCGACACCAGCGACGAACTCGGCCCGTTCGGCGCCAAATCGATGAGCGAGTCACCGTACAACCCGGTCGCGCCGGCGCTCGCGAACGCCATCCGTCGCGCACTCGGGAGCCGGCCCGGTGAGACGCCGATGTCACGCGACCGCATCTGGCGACTCGCTCGGCAAGAGACCTGACCCCTTTTCGTTAGCAATGCGCATCGGTTTGCGCGGCAACGGCATCGAGTTCCGGCCCATGGTCACAATTCTGGGCCCGCTCTCGCCGAAACGGTTGCGGGGCGGCATGACTCGGAGGACACTCCCCCTGTACGTGTAGTCCACAGTCAAGGTTGTCCAGAGAAGGGCGTCGTCATGACTCACACCGCACCCACCCACGAGAACAACCGTCCATCCACCTCACAGAACATCGCCGCGGGGACCTCCATCGGCGCCGCGATCATCCTCATCGTCCTCGGTGTCATCCAACTCTTCCAGGGCATCGCCGCGGTCGCCGAGGACGAGGTCTTCGTCCGCGGCGTCGAGTATGTCTACAAGCTCGACTTCACCACATGGGGCTGGATTCACATCGCCCTCGGGGTCGTGATGGCCGGCGTCGGCATCGCACTCGTCACCGGCGCGACCTGGGCACGGTTCACCGCGATCGTGATCGCCGGTCTGTCGATCATCGCCAACTTCCTGTGGTTGCCCTACTACCCCTGGTGGTCGATCCTCATCATCGCTCTCGACATCGTGGTCATCTGGGCCGTCTCGACCTGGCAGCCGAAGGCCGAATACCGCTAGATCCCGACCCACGCTCCACCGTCGAGGCACCCCTCGGCGGTGGAGCGCGTTCTGTCAGCACCGGAACCCCAGACGATCAGCGGCCGGAAGGGCGGCGTCGAGATGACCACGGACACCAACGGACAGAGCGCGGAGCCGAGCGTCGGCATCACCGACTCCGAGCGCGCCGAACTCGAACGACTACGAGCCGAGGTCGCGCGCCTGCGCGACGCGGCCGGCACCGGGCCGGCCACCAAGACCCCCGACCCGACCCGGCGGAACCGGTGGCGCTGGTTCGCCGTCGCGGTCCTGTGCATCCTCGTCGCCGTACTCGCCATCACCTCGGTGACTTCGCGGTTCGTCCGTGGCGAGATCCTCGACACCGACCGCTACGTCAGCACCGTCGCTCCGCTCGCCTCGGATCCCGCAGTGCAAGCCGAGATCTCGAACACGATCACCGATGAGATCTTCAGTCGCATCGACGTCGAGGGACTCACCGCGGCGGCGCTGACGACCCTGACCGACGCGGTTCCGGCCACCGAGAACGCACCACGCGTCGATCGGGCGGTCGAGGGTCTCGCTCCCGTCCTGGCCGGCCAGGCCCGCGGCTTCGTGCAACAGACCGTGTCGTCGTTCGTCGCCAGCGATCAGTTCGAATCCCTGTGGCTGCAGGCGAATCGGGCCGCACACACCGCCCTTGTCGCGGTCGTGACCGGTGACGTCGGACCGTCGTCGGTGACCGTGGACGACTCCGGCACCGTCAGCATCTCGCTCGGCACCGTGATCGACAACGTCAAGGCACGCCTCCTCGACCGCGGCTTCACCTTCGCCGAGAAGATCCCCGCCGTCGACAAGCAGTTCGTCCTGTTCCGCTCACCCGAACTGGTCCGCGCCCAGCGTGCCGTCTCGGCACTCGACACCGCCGCCGACGTCCTGCCCTGGCTGACGATCGCGCTCGCCTTCGCCGCCGTGGCCGTCGCACCCCGCGGTCGGCGTCTGCGGGCCCTCTCGCTCGCCGGACTGTCACTCGTCCTCGCCATGCTCGTCCTCGCCATCGCGTTGCTGATCGGCCGAGCGCTCTATCTCGACGCGATGCCGCCCGACATCCTCGCCCCGGATGCCGCGGCCGCCACCATCGACACGGTGCTCGATCCGCTGCGGTTGGCGCTGCGTGCCGTGGCGGTCCTCGGGCTCGTGGTCGCCGTCGGGGCCTACCTGCTGGGCGGGTCCGCCTCGGCCACGGCCGTCCGGCGCGGATTCGGCCACGGACTCGACTCGGTGCAGCGGATACGACGCTCGCGGCCGCCGAATGCCTTCGAGGAGAGCCTGTTCCGCGCGCGAATCGCGTTGCGCAGCGCGATCATCGGCATCGCGGCGCTGCTGCTCGTCTTCTGGAGCTATCCGACCGGTCTGGTGGTCCTCCTCATCGCCGTCTTCGGACTCCTCGCACTCCTGATCCTCGAACTCGTGATCAGGCCGGCGAAGGACTGGGCCGCCAAGGATCGGAACGAGGAGTCCGATCCACCGGATCAGGAGACGCCCGGCGCGGCGACGCCGGCCGTCGAGACGGTATGAGTCAGGCGTCGGTCGCCGCCGAGGTCGCGCCGCCCACGACACGCAGATGGTGGGCGCGCGCGGCCATGGCGCTGGCCGTCGCCGCGATCCTGCTGCCGGTGGCCGCCGCCGGCCTCCTCCGCCTGCTGGGCCTCCTGGCGATCTGTGGTGTCTGTGCCGTCGTCATCGTCGCCGCGGTGTACTGGTTCCTCATCAGCCGTGGTGTCCTCCGCATCGTCTCGGCCGCTCTCGCGGTCCTGCCGGTGGCGGTTCTCGTGGTGTTCCTCCTTCGCGAGCGACAGCTCTGGGTCGTGATCGCCGCCGCGCTGCTGGCGGCCGCCGCGGTCGGATGCGGTCGGCGCGCGCTGCGGCCGTCCCGCATCGACTCCCTGATGCCCGAACACCCGGCGCCGGACGTCCACCGCCCGTTCATCATCATGAACCCGCGTTCGGGTGGCGGGAAGGTCGTCCGATTCGATCTGCAGCGCAAGGCCGAATCCCTCGGCGCCGAAGTCGTATTGCTGGACGGGCCGGTGGAGATCGACGTGGAGCAATTGGCACGGGACGCGGTGGCGCGCGGGGCCGACCTGCTCGGTGTCGCGGGAGGTGACGGCACCCAGGCCCTCGTCGCCGGAGTCGCGGCCGAGGCGGGCGTACCCTTCCTGGTCATCAGTGCCGGCACCCGAAACCATTTCGCTCTCGATCTCGGGCTCGACCGTCAGGACCCCGCCCGGTGTCTCGACGCGCTGCGCGACGGCGTCGAGTTCCATGTCGACCTCTGTCACATCAACGGTCGGCCGTTCGTCAACAACGCGTCGTTCGGCATCTACGCCGAGGTGGTCCAGAGTCCGCAGTATCGAGATGACAAGACGCGCACGGTGTTACGCATGCTCCCCGACCTCCTGGGCAGAGGGACGAGGTCGGGTCTGCGGGCCCTCATCGGCAACGAGACCGTCGCCGATCCCCAGGCCGTCCTCGTCAGCAACGGTCCTTATGCCACCAACGACGTGGCTGGGCTCGGTCGCCGCACCCGCATCGACGAGGGACGGCTCGGGGTCGTCACCGTCTCGGTGTCCGACACCCGGCAGGCTGTCGGCCTCCTGCGGCGCACCCACGACCGCGGACTCGTCCAGCGCATCGCCACCGAGGTGACCGTCGACGCCGACGCCGAGGTCATCCCGGTCGGGGTCGACGGCGAATCGTTGCAGCTCACGACGCCGGTGCGGTGCACCATCACGCCCGGCGCGCTCCGCGTACGGGTTCCCCGGCACCGGCCCGAGACCCGGGTCGCGCCACCACAACTGGACTGGCTGCAGTTGTGGTACCTGGCGTGGAACCCACACCGGGCCTCGTAGCCGCCCGTTCGGTCAGCGAAGCGCTCGCCGGGGTGCCACCGCCTCCACGGCCGAGATCGCGGACACCGCCGGACTCCGGCGACGTCGCACCCACTTCTCCGCCTCCACCACGACGGGGATGATCAGCGACCATCCGATGCAGGCGAGCCACTGGCCGCCGGTCAGCGAGGTCGTCTGCAGCAGGTCTTGCAGAAATCCGAGCTCCACCGCGAGCACGGTGACGATGATCGGGATCGACAGGATCTTCACGGCGTTGACGATCGGCGGTGTGAGGCCCGACTCCGGATCGCGCCGCATCACCAACCCGGCGAACACCGAACCCAGGGACAGCACCACGAAGCCCATGGTCATCGGGACGTTCGGTTCGGTCGGGCTCATCGGACCGGGCGCCACCATCATCGCGACGAAGGTCACCGCGAACTGCAGGACCCCGTAGGCGAACCACTGCACGAACGACGCGCGATTCGTGATCGGCTGTTTCGGGTCCCGTGGTGGTTTGGCCATCAGATCCGGTGCCGGCGGGTCCTGCATGATCACGATCACCGGGAACAGGGTGATGAAAAAGTGCTGGAAGACCACCATCAGCGGCGCCAGCGCGACGCCCTCGTTGATGTCGAAGATGCTCGCGACCAGGAACAGGAGCACCAGTGAGAACAGCTTGGACATCTGGTAGCGGATGTAGGCGACGATCTTGTCGTAGACGCTGCGCCCCAACCGGATCGCGGTGATCAACGTCCCGAAGTTGTCGTCGGTGAGGATCAGCTTGCCGGCCTGCTTGGTGACCTCGCTGCCCGAGCCCATCGCCACCCCGATGTCGGCCTTCTTCAGCGCGGCCGCGTCGTTGACCGCGTCGCCGGTCATCGCGACGACCGCGCCCTGGCGCTGCATCACGTCGGCGAGCCGGAGTTTGTCCGACGGCGTGACACGCCCGAACACATGCAACCGCGGAAGCGCCTCGGCGAGTTCCTCATCGGACATCGCGGCGAGTTCGGTACCGCTGATGGCCCCGGGACCGAGTCCCAGCTGCGCACCGATCGCCGACGCGGTTCCCGTGTGGTCCCCCGTGATCATCCGCACATCGATCCCCGCGGCGTGCGCCGTGCGGACGGCGTCGACGGCCTCGGCACGCAACGGGTCGATGATCCCGACCATCCCGACGAAGACGAGATCGTCCACGAACGCCATCGGGTCGGCGGTCACCTCGTCCTCCCGGCCGTCGAGCACGCGCGCGGCGAAGGCCAGCACACGTAGGCCCTCGGCCGACATCTGCTCGTTGGCCGCCTCGATCTCGGCCCGGACCTCCGCCAGCTCCACCCTCTCCCGTCCGGGGCGGAACGCCCAGCGGCAGCGGTTCAGCACGACATCCGGACCGCCCTTGACCATCTCGACGAAACGGACGGTGCCGTCCACCGGCAGCCGGTGGAACGTCGCCATGAACTTGTAGGCCGAGTCGAATGGAACCTCGGCGAGACGGGGATAGGTCTGGCGGGTGAGCGGCGCGTCGACCCCCATCTTGGCTGCCAGCACGATCAGCGCCGCCTCGGTCGGATCGCCGATGACGGCGCCGGCGTCCGACACGGTGGCGTCGCTGTCGAGGCACAGTCCGTACGCGAGCATGGTGAAATCGGGAACCGGCTCGCCCGCCGCCTGGGTGATGCTCCCGGTCTTGCCGTAGCCCTCACCGTCGACGGCGAACCACTGACCGTGGAAGTACAACGAGCGCACCATCATCTGGTTCATGGTGAGTGTCCCGGTCTTGTCCGAGTTGATCAGACTCGTCGCGCCGAGCGTCTCCACGTCGGTGAGGTTCTTGACGACCGCCTTGGCATCCGCGAGCTGCCGGGCCCCGAAGGCGAGCATCGCCTGGACGAAAGTGGGCAGACCGGAGGGTATCGCCGAGATGCCCATCGAGATACCGAGCAGCATCACCGTCGCCAGGTCTTGTCCGCGCACCAGCCCGATCACCACGATGATCGCCACGGCGGTCCAGGCGATCACGCCCAGGATCTTGGTGAGTGAATCCAGCTCGCGCTGCAGGGGTGACCGCTGTGGAGCGATCGCCGACAGCATCGACGCGATCTGTCCCATCTGCGTCCGCATCCCGGTCTCGGTGACGACCATCGTCGCCGTGCCGCGGGTGACCGAGGTGTTCTGGAAGAGCATGTTGCTGCGGTCACCCAGGGCCAGCTCGACATCGGTGAGCGCGGCGGGGTCCTTCGGGATCGGCGCGCTCTCGCCGGTCAGCGCGGCCTCCTGCGTCTCCAGCGTGGCGGCCCGCACCAGACGTCCGTCGGCCGGCACCAAGTCGCCGGCTTCGAGCTGCACGATGTCCCCGGGAACGAGTTGCGCCGCGGGAACTTCCACCAGGACTCCACCCCGGACCACGCGGGCCTGCGGAACCTGAATCCGCGCCAGGGCGTCCACGCTGGCCCGGGCCTTCAGCTCCTGCCGAGTGCCCAGCACCAGGTTGAGCACCACCAGGGCGGCGACCACCAGCGCGGTCGAGACCTCCGCGATCACCAGGCTGACGATCACCACGGCGATCAGCATCAGGTTCATCGGATCCTTGAGCTGCAGCAGCACCAGTGCAGCCACCGACGGGGCCGGTTCCGCGGCGATCACGTTGTCGCCGAACCGCGTCCGTCGGTCGTCGATCTCGGCCGACGACAGTCCACCGGTGCTGTCGGACTCGAGCGCCGACACGACGGATTCGACGTCCTGGACGTGCCAGGCCGGTGCGGGGGCGTCGTCCTCCCGACGTTCCGGTGACGACGGCGGGCGTGCGATGGCCATACAACTCTCCTGCCTCGGGCTCGGGCGGTGTCGTGACTACTCGACTGCGGTTCGGTTTCGGGTCGTCAATACGGGGTCGGGATCCAGTGCAGGGCCTGCTCGGGTGGCCGATAGTCCTTGGCCTTCTGCCGCTTCGGCAGTTCGATCCGGGGACGTTCGAGCGGCGTGTAGGGAACCTGACCGAGAAGGTGCTCGATCACATTCAACCGACCCCGTTTCTTGTCGTCGGTGGAAACGACATACCAGGGCGCCCAACCCGTGTCGGTGAACCGGAACATCTCGTCGCGGGCCCGCGAATAGTCGTACCAGCGGCTGTAGGACGCGAGGTCCATGTCGGAGAGCTTCCAGATCTTCCGCGGATCGTCGATCCGGCTCTGCAGGCGAAGGGTCTGCTGTTCCTCGCTGATCTCGAGCCAGTACTTGAGCAGGATGATCCCCGACTCGACCATCGACCGTTCCACCGTGGGCACCTGTTCCAGGAACTGGTGTGCCTGCTTCTCCGTGCAGAATCCGAGCACCCGTTCGATGCCGGCCCGGTTGTACCAACTGCGGTCGAAGATGACGACCTCGCCGGCCGCGGGCAGATGCGGAATGTACCGCTGGAGGTACATCTGCGACTTCTCCCGTTCGGTGGGAGCGGGCAGCGCGACCACGCGGAAGACCCGCGGGCTCACCCTGGCCGTGATCGCCTTGATGACTCCGCCTTTGCCCGCCGTGTCCCGGCCCTCGAAGACGATGCAGACCTTCGCCCCGGTCGCACGGACCCACTCCTGCATCGCGACCAACTCGGCGTGCAGCGGTTCGAGATGCTTGCGGTACTTCTTGCCCGACATCGGGCCCGCCGGGCCGCCGTGATCCGGGCCTCGGAGTTCACCCGAGGACGATGAGTAATCTGGCATGGCCGTACGCTCCCGTGGCTGGACCGAATGACTAACTGGTCATTCTGTGCCACGTCCGAGGCATCCGCGCGGTAACCGACGAAGAGGACGCGCAATTGTCGTGGCAGGTACGGAGCACACCGTCGCATGCTCGATCGTGACCAGTCGTTTCCCCGATGAGCCTGCAGCCGCAAAGGTTTTCCCGCAGAATGTCCCAATGGCTCGGGTTGAGGAGATGCTCGAAGTCGAACAGGTGATTCGTCGCCTGATCGCACGGTTTCCGGTTATGGCTGTCGACGACATCGACGCACGTGTGCACGCCGTCTACGGACGATTCGCCGACTGCAAGGTCAGGCTCTTCGTGCCGTTGCTGATCGAGAAGGCGGCTCGACGCGACATCGAGGACTTCCTGGCACAGCCGGACCACCTGACGCTCGTGTCGCCGACGCCCGGCACCACGCCGCAGACGGTCGAGGTCCGGGCCGGCGAGGTCGCCTGAACCCGGCCCGATCGTGTCGGCATGGTCCGACACGACCGGGCCTGTTCGTCAGCCCCGCAGCAGCCCCTTGGCGACGTGGGTCACCTGGATCTCGTTGCTGCCGGCGTAGATCATCAGCGACTTGGCGTCGCGCGCAAGCTGCTCCACGCGATACTCGGCCATGTAACCGTTGCCGCCGAACAACTGCACCGCCTCCATCGCGACGTCGGTGGCCGCCTTCGACGAGTAGAGCTTCATCGCCGACGCCTCGGACAAGCTCAGCGGCTTGCCCGCCTTGCCCCGCTCGAGGGCACTGAAGAGCATGTTCTGGACGTTGATGCGCGCGACCTCCATCTCGGCCAGCTTGAGCTGGATGAGCTGGAACTGTGCGATCTCCTGGCCCCACAGCTTGCGGTTCTTCGCGTAGTCGATCGAAAGCCGTTGCGCCTCGTTGATGATGCCCAGCGACAGGGCCGCGATCCCGACCCGCTCCGCGGTGAAACCGGCCTTGGCGCCTTCGGATCCGCGCGCGTCCGAACCGGTGTCCTCGGTCTCGCCGAGCAGGCGGTCCTTGCCGACGCGCACGTTGTCGAAGAACAGCTCGCCCGTCGGCGAACTCATCATGCCCATCTTCTTGAACGGCTTGCCCTGGGTCAGTCCCGGCATCCCCTTGTCGAGGACGAACGACAGGACCTTACGGTCCCGCATCGGGGTGCCGCTGCCGTCGTCGAGCTTGGCGAACACGACGATGGTGTCGGCGTAGGGGCCATTGGTGATGAAGGTCTTCTGTCCGTTGAGGATGTAGTCGTCACCATCGCGACGGACCGTCGTCTTCATACCGCCCAGCGCGTCCGATCCGGAGTCGGGTTCGGTGATCGCCCAGGCGCCGACCTTCTCCATCGTGACCAGTTCGGGCAGCCACCGCTTCTTCTGGGCGAGCGTGCCCTTGCCGCGGATGGTCGAGGCGGTCAGGCCCATGCTCACGCCCAGGGATGCGACGAGACCGAGACAGACCCCCGCCAGTTCGATGTTGACCATCATGAACATCGAGCCGCCCATACCGCCGCCGTCGCCTGAGGGCTTCTTCTTCTCCCCGTTGGCCTCGGCCTCGAGTTCCTTCTCGAGAGCGTCCTTGGCCATCGCGTCGACACCGAAGCTCGACAGCAGTTTGCGGGTGATGTCGTAGGGCGGCAGCGTGCCGGATTCGAGTTCGTCGAGATGTGGCCGGATCTCCTTGTCGATGAACGCCCGCAGGGCGTCCCGAACCATCAGATCTTCTTCGGACCACTCGAACATCGTCACACTCCCAGACCGGTGTCCGCGCAGGGGCGAACACGTTTCAGTTTTGTCGTCCCCAACTGTGTCAGGAGTCACTGCCGATGTCTAGGTACGTCGTCGCAGATCTGTTCCTACCGAGCATCGGTGCAGGTGTAGTGGGTGGCCGGGCGCACCTCCCGCGCGAAGAACCCGTCCGCATCGACGCACAGCAGGGCCTGCGCCACCGGCATCGCGACCACCACGTAGCCATCGCCGTGCTCGGCCTGCCCGGCACGCCAGGCATGAACTCGGTCGACGAACTGCGCGACACTCTCACCCCCGTGCGGGCGGGCCTCCGGGTCGGTGAACCACCCGCCGAGGTCGACGGGGTCGATCTCCTCCGGGGACAGGCCCGACCACGCACCGACATCGAGCGTCCGCAGCGCGTCGTCGACGATGAGGCCGCGTGTCGCGCCGAGTATCTCGGCGGTGTCGCGGGTCGCCGCCTCCGGGCCGCAGATGTCGATCGGGCGCGTGAGCGACGCGCTCAGAGCGAGCACGTCGCGTCGACCCCGCTGATCGAGAACCGGGTCACCGCCGAATCGCACCGACCGGTTGGGGCCGGTGCGACCGGCGGTGATGATCTGCATGCCGTGCGTTGATCGCCTCAGTTCGGCGCGGAGACCGCGCGAGCGCGGTCAGTCGCCCGCGACCGGGCCATCGCCCCCACGATCAGTGCGAACGAGACGGTGAGAACCGTCCACAGAATGACCTGGTTGGCGATCGCGTACACCCGGAAATCCCCGATCACGTCACCGGGGAAGCCCGGGAACACGACCTGTCCGGCGTCGTCGCGGACCGGGCCGGGGACCTCGCTGAACGACGGCAGGACGGCGAGCACGATCGCGATGCCGGCCAGATAAGCGACCGTGGCGGCGACCGCCGAGACCAACCCACCGATGCGCGGGCGCAACCACGACGCCAGGACCACCGCCGCGATGGCGAGGATCACCGACGACACGGTGATGGTGAGGAAGGCACCGGTTCGTTCGCCGATGGTGTCGTCGTCGCCGACGGCGGGTGGGTTCGCCGGGAAGGCGAAGAACGGTACGGCGAAGACGGCGACGAAACCGATGCCGCCGAGCACGCCGGCGACCGCACGGGGATCCGTGGCCGGATGACGGCTGCCGACGTGGCTCCACAAGACCGTGAACGCCACCGCGAAGAACGCGCCCATGCACACCGCGAACACGACGTTGCCGATCCCCGCGCCGAGGTTCTCCTGCATCGCGCGGGTGAACAACTCTCCGCCCTCACCATGGGTGTGACCACCCGGTTCGGCGGCATGGGCCAGGGCATCCTCGGCCGCCGAGCGGGCGCTCTCGTAGTCGATGGCCTTGCCCACGACGGGTTCGAGGTAGAACCGCGCGAACACGAACGAGACGATGCCGGCGATCAGACCTGCGAGCAGGCCGGCGCCGATGAACTTCTTCTCCATGTCGACTCAGTGGCAGGGGAAGCCGAGGAAATGGCGGGCGTCGTGCACGAACTCGTGCACGTGGGTGTCGGAGCCGAAGACCGACACGACTCCCTGGTCGTAACCGAGGAAGTAGTACGCCAGCCCGGCGAGCAGCACGGTCAGGCTGAGCCAGAGCGCCGCGCTCGCGACGGAGATGTTCGGTACGGGCAGGGCACGGGCCGGGGCGACCGGTGATGCCGCCTCGGTACGGGGAGCTGTCATGGTGGGTCCTTTCGCCGATCTCGCGTCGGAGAGTTCACGGGTGGTGCACGCCGGCACGGCATCCTGACTCACGCATGCCCCGTCACGTCGACCGTGTCGATCTGGGCTGCGTTCACAGTGGCGCGACCGTTCCGGACTCTCACCGGATTCCCCGTACAGGCGTGAGGAGACTGTATACCGCGTTCTGTCGTACGCGTGCGACATAGTGGAGAGATGCCCCGCCCCTCGGTGCTCGACCGCTTCACCGCCCCCACCCGGCGGTGGTTCTCGGGTGCGTTCACCGCGCCCACCGCTGCGCAGAAGGGCGCCTGGACCTCCATCGCCGACGGCGCGAACACCTTGGTCATCGCACCAACCGGGTCCGGGAAGACCCTCGCCGCGTTCCTCTGGGCTCTCGATCGGCTCGCCGCCGACGCCGGCAACCGTCCCGCGGGCACCAAGGTCGTCTACATCTCGCCGTTGAAGGCACTGGCCGTCGACGTCGAGCGCAACCTGCGCGCACCGCTGACCGGCATCACCCGGGCGGCCCAGGAACTGAACCTGCCGGAGCCCAACATCACCGTGGGCGTGCGGTCGGGCGACACCTCCGCCGCCGATCGGCGTGCGCTGGTCAAAACCCCACCCGACATCCTCATCACCACCCCCGAGTCGCTGTACCTGATGCTCACCTCGGCCGCGCGGGAAAGTCTCACCGGCGTCGAGGCGATCATCGTCGACGAGGTCCACGCGGTCGCCGCGACCAAACGAGGTACCCATCTCGCGCTGACCCTCGAGCGCCTCGACGAACTGCTGGACAAACCCGCCCAGCGGATCGGCCTCTCGGCGACGGTCCGCCCGCCCGAGGTGGTCGCGGGGTTCCTGTCCGGCGCCGCGCCGTGCCAGGTGGTCAAACCCAAGGCCGACAAGACATTCGACCTGCGCGTCGACGTCCCCGTCGAGGACATGGCCAACATCCCGCCGCCGGTGTCCGATGCCGACCCCGCGGCGCTGGACGACGCGTTCTCGCCGACTGCCGGCTCGTTGTGGCCGTACGTCGAGGCCTCGATCGTCGACCAGATCGAGGCGAACCGCGCCACGATCGTCTTCGCCAACTCCCGACGCCTCGCCGAGAAGCTCACCGCTCGGCTCAACGAGATCCACGCCGAGCGCCACGGCGAGCCTGCCGAACCGACCGGCAATCCGTCGGTCGCGGGCGGCGCCCCGGCGTTCGTGATGGGCAGCGGCGCGAGCTCCGGCGCCGAGCCGGTTCTCGCCCGCGCCCATCACGGCTCGGTCAGCAAGGAGCAGCGCGCCCAGATCGAGGACGACCTGAAGGCCGGCCGCCTCTCGTGTGTGGTGGCCACCAGCTCACTCGAACTCGGCATCGACATGGGTGCGGTCGATCTCGTCATCCAGGTGGAGTCCCCGCCGTCGGTGGCGAGTGGACTGCAGCGGATCGGCCGCGCCGGGCACCAGGTCGGCGAGATCAGCCAGGGCATCCTCTACCCCAAGCACCGCACCGATCTGCTGCACTGCACGGTGACGGTGGGCCGGATGCTCGACGGCGCGATCGAGGAGATCAAGGTCCCGCAGAATCCGCTCGACATCCTCGCCCAGCAGACCATCGCGGCGGCCGCGGTCGACGACCTCGAGGTCGATCACTGGTACGAGGTCGTCCGGCGCGCGGCGCCCTACCGCGAACTGGGCCGGGGCGTCTTCGACGCGACCCTCGACCTGATCGCGGGCCGCTTCCCGTCCGACGAGTTCGCCGAACTGCGCCCCCGGGTGAACTGGGACCGCGACGCCGGAGTCATCACCGGCCGGCGCGGCGCCCAGCGGCTCGCCGTCACCTCGGGCGGTTCCATACCCGACCGCGGACTCTTCGGCGTGTTCATGGTCGGCGAGAAGGCCACTCGCGTAGGCGAACTCGACGAGGAGATGGTCTATGAGTCCCGAGTCGGCGACGTGTTCGCGCTGGGCGCCACCAGTTGGCGGATCGAGGACATCACCCACGACCGCGTACTCGTCTCCCCCGCGTTCGGTCAACCGGGCCGGTTGCCGTTCTGGATCGGTGACGCGATCGGACGCCCCGCCGAACTGGGCGCCGCGATCGGTGCCTTCACCCAGTCGGTCGCCGATCCCGGGAAGCTCGACGACCAGGCAGACCGGCTCGGGCTCACCGAGAACGCCCGCAGCAACCTCGCGACACTCATCGCCGAGCAGCGCGAGGCGACCGGACACCTGCCCACCGATCGCACGCTGGTCGTCGAGAGGTTCCGCGACGAACTCGGCGACTGGCGGGTGATCCTGCACTCCCCCTACGGCTTACGTGTACACGCCCCCTGGGCCAGTGCCATCTCGCAGCGCCTGCTGGAGACCCTCGGCATCGAGGGCGCCACCACCGCCTCCGACGACGGCATCATCCTGCGGATGCCCGACACCGACGACGCCCCTCCCGGAGCCGATGTGTTCCTCCTCGACCCCGACGAGGTCGAGCAACTCGTGACCGACGGTCTGGCCGACTCGTCGATGTTCGCGTCCCGTTTCCGCGAATGCGCCGCCCGCGCCCTGCTGTTGCCGCGCCGGGATCCGGGCCGGCGCGCCCCGCTGTGGCAACAGCGCCAGCGCAGCGCCCAACTGCTCTCCGTCGCATCCAAATTCCCCGACTTCCCGATCGTGCTCGAAGCCGTCCGCGAATGCCTGCAGGACGTCTACGACCTCCCCGCCCTGCTCGATCTGCTGAACCGCATCCGCACGCGCCGGATCCGGGTGGTGGAGACCGAGACCCAAAGCCCCTCTCCCTTCGCCGCGTCGCTGCTGTTCGGGTACGTGGGAGCCTTCATGTACGCCGACGACGCGCCGCTCGCCGAGCGCCGCGCGGCCGCCCTCTCCCTCGACACCAGCCTGCTGGCCCAGTTGCTCGGGCGCGTCGACCTGCGCGAGCTCCTCGATCCGGCGGTCATCGCCGACGTGATCGCCCGGCTCCAACGCCTGTCCCCCGAGCGTCAGGCGCGCGACGCCGAGGACATCGTCGACCTCCTGCGATGGCTGGGCCCGCTCACCACCGAGGAGGTCGCGGCCCGGTATCGCGGCGACGAGCCGGCCGCCGACCTGCTCACCGAGCTGCACCGGGTCGGGCAGATCATCTCGGTCAACCACAACGCACGTGCGCTGTGGGCGGCCATCGACGACACCGCCCGCCTCCGTGACGCTCTCGGGGTGCCCGCACCTCTCGGCATCCCGGCGGCCTATCTCGAGGAGGTGCCCGACCCCGTCGGAGACCTCATCGGCCGGTACGCCCGCACCCATGGCCCGTTCACCGTGCCCGAGGCCTCCGCGGCTCTGGGTATCGCGACCGGGGTCGTGCGCGACACCCTCAACCGTCTCGCATCGGAGCGACGCGTCGTCGAGGGTGACTTCCTGCCCGATGCCGGTACCGGCCCCCGGGACGGGCAATGGTGTCACGCCGACGTGCTGGGTCAGATCCGACGCGGTTCCCTGGCGGCGAGCCGCGCCGAGGTGGCTCCCGTCGGTACCGACGTCCTCACCCGGTTCCTCCTCGACTGGCAGCACGCGTCGTCGGGCACCCAGCTCCGGGGTGTCGACGGGGTGGCGACGGTCATCGACCAGCTGGCCGGGTTCCCGCTGCCGGCGTCCGCGTGGGAGTCCCTCGTACTGCCGGCCCGGGTGTCCGATTACGCATCGCCGATGCTCGACGAACTGCTCAGCGCCGGTGAGGTCATCTGGTCCGGACACGGTCGCATCGGGAACTCCGACGGCTGGGTGGCGCTGCATCCCGCGGACGTCGCCGTCCTGACTCTGCCCGACGCCGACGAGATCGACACCACCCCGGTCCACGACGGGGTCACCGCAGCACTCGAACCCGGTGGTGCCCTGCGGTTCCCACAGATCGCCGCCGACATCAGCACCGGCACCACCACGCCGGCCGCCGACATCGAGAGTGCCCTATGGGACCTCGTGTGGGCGGGGCGGGTCAGCAACGACAGCTTCGCGCCCGTCCGGGCCCTGCTGCAACCGCGGCGCAGCCCGTCCGCGCCGCGGTCGGCGCCCGCGCATCGGGCACGCGGACGCGCACCCCGGCTTCGCGCCGGCCGCCTGTCGGCCCGGTACCTCACCGAACACTCCGTCGCTCCCCCGGTGTCGCCGACGGCGAGTGGCCGCTGGTTCGCCCTCGACCACCCGTCCACCGAGCCGACCATCGCCACGCAGGGCCTCTGCGATCAGTTGCTCACCCGCTACGGCGTGATCACGCGCGGCAGCGTCGTCTCGGAGGAGGTGACCGGCGGCTTCGCGCGGGTCTACAAAGCGCTCACCGTCTTCGAGGACAACGGACATGTTCGTCGCGGCTACTACGTCGACGGCCTCGGCGGGGCGCAGTTCGCCTCGCCGGCCACGGTCGACGAATTGCGCCGGCATGCGCTGCCCGATCGCAAAGCGCCCCGCGAGGCAACCGTGCTGGCCGCGACGGACCCGGCCAATCCCTACGGGGCGGCGCTCGAGTGGCCGGCGTCTCGCGACACCGAGGCCGGTCACCGCCCGGGCCGCAAACCGGGGGCGCTCGTGGTGATCGTCGACGGTGACGTGGTGTGTTTCGTCGAACGCGGCGGCAAGACGCTGCTGACGTTCAGCGACTCGATCCCGCGGCTGGAGTCGGCCGCGGGCGCGCTGGTCGCACTGGTCCGGCGGGGCCGGATCGCGCGTCTGACGATCGACCACATCGACTCGGAACCCGTGCGCGCCACCGACTTCGGCAAGGTGCTCGTCGAAGCGGGATTCTCGACGACCCCGCGCGGCATCCGGCTGCGTTTCGGTGATCATGCCTGAGGTGGACCATGCCTGAGGGCGACACCGTC
The DNA here is from genome assembly GCF_042668985.1 of Gordonia sp. NPDC057258. Taxonomy (NCBI): domain Bacteria; kingdom Bacillati; phylum Actinomycetota; class Actinomycetes; order Mycobacteriales; family Gordoniaceae; genus Gordonia; species Gordonia sp. NPDC057258. The sequence continues at coordinate 64,750 of NZ_JBHUXZ010000013.1, read as the reverse complement.
TACGCGGCCGCCGCACGACTGCGGGCGGGGCTCGCGGGACGGGTGCTCGAGTCGTCGGACTTCCGCATCCCGTCGCTGGCCACCGCGGACCTCTCCGGACGCGAGGTCCTCGCGGTGCGATCGGTGGGCAAGCACCTGCTGATCGACGTCGCCGAGAGCGGTCCGGGTGTCGGCGACACCCTCAGCATCCACTCGCATCTGAAGATGGAGGGGGCCTGGCACGTTCATCCTCGCGGGCAACGGTGGCGGCGGCCCGCCTATCAAGCGCGTGCGGTCCTGCGAACTGCCGACCACGAGGCCGTGGGTTTCGACCTGGGGGTCCTTGAACTCCTCGCCGACCCGGACGCGGCGCTCGCCTACCTCGGTCCCGACCTGCTCGCCGACGACTTCGATCGTGAAGAGGCGATCCGGCGACTCGCCGCGCACCCCGACGAGACCATCGGGTCGGCACTCCTCGATCAACGCCTCATCGCGGGGATCGGCAACGTCTTCCGCAGTGAGATCTGCTTCCTCCGCCGTGTCCTCCCCACCCGGCCGGTGGGCGAGGTGGATCTCGGCCCGGTGGTCGATCTCAGCCGGCGTCTCCTGTGGGCCAACCGGATGCGCTCGGCGCGCACCACCACGGGCAACACCTCACCCAACGCGCGGATGTGGGTGTACGGCCGTCACGGTCGGTTGTGCCGGCGCTGTGCGACCCCGGTGAAGCGCGGCGAACTCGAATCCCCCGGCGGGGAGCGCTCGGTCTACTGGTGTCCCCGGTGTCAGATCTGAGGCGGCCGAGGCCCCCTCACACGGGGTAGCGCTCGGGCTCGGGCCCGAACTCGAAGCGGCGGGCGGTGATCGAGTCGACCGCGATCTCCACGTAGTTGTACTTCATCGTGGCGATCCACGGGCGCAGCGGCAGCTGGTCGGCCGCCTCGATCTCGTGGAGCGACACCAGTATGCGTGCCGTCCCCTTGGCAACGACACTCCACCCGTCGGTCTCGGTATGTCCGTCGGCTTCGAACGCCACTCGCGAATTCACCGCCAGCTCCGACAGTTTCGTGCCCTCGCCGGACCGCAGCATGATGCGGCCGTCGGTCGCGTGGAAGTTCACCGGGAAGATGTCGGGCTGGCCGTCGACGCTCAGTGCAATCCGACCGAGCTGCGCTCCTCCCAACAGGTCCCAGGCCTGGCTGGGGGTGAGCACCCGTACCGATTCGTCGACCATGATCGTCTCCTTCTCCCCACACCGATCGTCCCGCGCGACCAGGGAACGGCGACAGAGCCCAACGTCCCGACTTGACCGGAGCCACCGTCACTTCGGAACGGGCACCGGTTCGAGGATCTCGGCCCGGGCCTCGGGGGCCGCGGCGCGCAGGGCGTCGGCGGAGTCGTCGTCGGGTTGCTGCTGCGAGGCCACCTCGGCCTCCACGCGCGCGACGTAGGTCGCCACCTCGAAGTCGCGTTGCTCGGTGGTCCAGCCGAGGAGGGGCGCCAGCAGGTCGGCGACCTCGTCGGCGCAGTCGACGCCACGATGGGAGTACTCGATGGCGATGCGGGTCCGCCGGGCGAGGACGTCCTCGAGGTGCAGCGCCGCCTCGTCGACCGCGGCGTACACCACCTCCACGCGCAGATACTGCGGCGCCGCGGCCAGCGGTTGCAGCAGGCTCTTGTCGCCGTCGGCGTAGTACAGCACGTCGTCGATCAGCGAGCCGTAGCGGTTCAGCAACCGGCGAATCCGGTACGGGTGCAACCCGAATCGGCGTCCGAGGTGCTCGCACTGGTTGATGAGCGCGAAGTAACCGTCCGCCCCGAGCAGCGGGACGCGTTCGGTGATCGACGGCGCCACCCGGGTGGGGATGAAGTCGTCGCACGCGTCGACGGCGTCGGCGGCCATCACACGGTAGGTGGTGTACTTGCCGCCGGCGATCGACACGAGTCCGGGCGCGACGGTCGCGACCGCGTGTTCCCGGGACAGCTTCGAGGTCTCGTCGTCCTCCCCGGCCAACAGCGGCCGGAGGCCGGCGTAGACGCCTTCGATGTCGTCGTGGTTGAGCTTGGTGACCAGGACCTCGTTGACGCGTTCGAGGATGTAGTCGATGTCGGCGCGGGTGGCGGCCGGATGCGCGAGGTCGAGGTTCCAGTCGGTGTCGGTGGTGCCGATGATCCAGTGCGTCTCCCACGGGATGACGAACAGCACCGAGTTGGCGGTGCGCAGGATGATCGCGGTCTCGCTGACGATCCGGTCGCGCGGCACCACGATGTGCACGCCCTTGGAGGCCCGGACCTTGAAGTGCCCGCGCTGCTTGGACAGTGCCTGCACCTCGTCGGTCCACACGCCCGCGGCGTTGATCACGCAGTGGGCACGGATCTCGGTCACATCGCCGTTCTCGGTGTCGCGCACCCGGACTCCGAGCACCCGGTCGGATTCGCGCAGAAATCCGGTGACCTGGGTCGAGGTCCGGATGACCGCACCGTAATTGGCCGCTGTGCGGGCGACCGTGAGGCTGTGCCGCGCGTCGTCGACGACGGTGTCGTAGTACCGGATCCCGCCGATGAGCGAGCTGCGCTTGAGTGCCGGGGCCACGCGCAGGGCACCCGATCGGGTGACATGACGCTGTCCGGGAACGGACTTGGCGCCGCCCATCCGGTCGTAGAGGAAGATGCCGGCTCCGACATACGGCCGCTCCCACACCCGTTGCGTGAGCGGATACAGGAACGGCAACGGCTTGACCAGATGTGGCGCGAGGAACCGGAGCGACAACTCGCGTTCGCGTAGAGCCTCACGCACGAGGCCGAATTCGAGCTGCTCGAGATAGCGGAGGCCGCCGTGGAACATCTTCGACGACCGGCTCGATGTGCCCGAGGCGATGTCGCGTGCCTCGACCAGCGCGACGCGCAGACCGCGTGTCGCGGCGTCGAGTGCGGCACCGACACCCACCACGCCGCCACCGATGACCACCACGTCGAACTGTTCCTCCCCGAATCTCCGCCACGCCTCGGCGCGGTAGAGGGGCCCCATGTCGGCGGGCCGGTCCGCGTTGAACTCGGTGTTCATGGTTGCTGAGCCTAATTGATCTCTGTGGCCTCGACAGCGTGCGACACTGTCCGGCGTGGGTAGGTCAGGCAAATACGTGGCGGCAATCGACCAGGGCACCACCTCGACCCGGGCGATGATCTTCGATCACGAGGGTCGCGTCGTCGGCGCCGAACAGCTCGAACACGAACAGATCTTCCCGCGCGCGGGCTGGGTGGAACACGACGCCGCCGAGATCTGGCGTAACACCCGCCGCGTCGGCGCCGCTGCCCTCGCGTCGGCCGAACTGACCGCGAAGGACATCGTCGCCTGCGGCCTCACCAATCAGCGCGAGACCACCGTGATCTGGGAGCGCGACACCGGCAAGCCGGTGCACAACGCCATCGTGTGGCAGGACACGCGAACCGATGATCTGTGCACCGAGCTGGCCGGAGATGTCGGCATGGACCGGTTCCGCGATCGCACCGGCCTGCCGTTGTCGACCTACTTCGCCGGCCCCAAGGCCCGCTGGCTGCTCGACTCCGTGGACGGCCTCCGCGAACGCGCCGAGAACGGCGAGTTGTGCTTCGGCACAATGGATTCCTGGATGGCGTGGAACATGACCGGCGGCGTGGACGGGGGTCAGCACGTCACCGACGTCACGAATGCCTCCCGGACGATGCTGATGGACCTGCGCACCCAGCAGTGGGATGCCGAGATCTGCGCCGACATGGGCATACCGATGGCCATGCTGCCCGAGATCCGAAGCTCCTCGGGCGACTTCGGGGCGCTCCGCGGCAACGGCCCGCTGCCCGGCGTGCCCCTGGCGGGCATCCTCGGCGACCAGCAGGCGGCGACGTTCGGCCAGGCCTGTCTGGAGCCCGGTGAGGCGAAGAACACCTACGGCACCGGGAACTTCCTGCTCCTCAACACCGGCACGGAACCGGTGTTCAGTGAGCACGGCCTGCTCACCACCGTCTGCTACCGCATCGGCGACCAGCCCGCGCGATATGCCCTCGAGGGCTCGATCGCGGTGACCGGTTCGCTCATCCAGTGGTTGCGGGACAACCTCGGACTGATCCCGCAGGCGTCCGACGTCGAGAAACTGGCCGGCGGGGTCGACGACAACGGCGGCGTCTACTTCGTCCCGGCGTTCTCCGGACTCTTCGCACCGCGCTGGCGCTCCGACGCCCGTGGCGTCATCGTGGGTCTGACCCGGTTCGCCGACAAGGGCCACATCGCGCGGGCGGCGCTGGAGGCCAGCGCTTTCCAGACGCGTGAGGTCATCGAGGCGATGCAGGCCGACTCCGGGGTGGAACTGTCGACGCTGAAGGTCGACGGCGGAATGGTCGTGAACGAACTGCTCATGCAGTTCCAGGCCGACATCCTCGACGTACCCGTCGTGCGGCCGGTCGTGAACGAGACGACCGCTCTGGGCGCGGCGTATGCGGCCGGCCTGGCCGTCGGTTTCTGGAAGAGCGAGGACGACATCCGCGCCAACTGGGCCGAAGACCGCCGGTGGGAGCCCGGGATGGCCGCAGACGACCGCGACCGCCTCTACGCGGGATGGAACCGAGCCGTCGAGCACAGCTTCGGCCTGACCTGACCGGCGCGACGGCGCCGCTGCCTCACATCACGTGGTCGGCGAGGATGGCGACCACCCCGGCGGTGCCGCCGAGCGCCGCGGCGGCCTCGTAGGCCGATTCGCGGAGCGCATCGCGCAGCGACTCACCAGCGGCGGGCGTCGACATCGCGGCCACCAGGCAGTCGACGGCGCGGGCGCGGCGGAAGCTGTCGCGCTGAGCGTCCACGTCGCCACGACGCTGATGCGCGAAGGCGTCGAAGTCGTGCTGTGCCGCGACGAGCCGCAGACGTGCGATGCCGGCCGTCGACGCACCACCCTGCCGCCGCCACTGGCTGATCGCCTCCCGGATCTCGGGCGTCGAGACCGCCGTGACGTCCAGGACGGTCGCGACGATCAGGTGCAGACACGCCGTGAGGTCCTCGTCGGGCACCGAGTCGACGAGGCGGGCGACGCCGCCCGGTAACCGGTCGACACGCTTCAGCCCGGCGTTCACACGGTCTCCGGTTTCGACGTGGCCGAACCGCCCGACGGTGCATCGGTGTCGTCCGAGACCTCCTGCGCCGCACCGTCGACGGGGGTCCGGGAGACGGCGTCGCCGGGTGCCGCGGGCCGCAGGGACAAGGCCTGATCCGGCCCGGCCGGCGCGGCATCGTCGACCGCCGGGGAGGCCTGCCGGATCCAGTCGCCGATGACGGGCGGACCGACGAGCGGCATGTCGCCGACGAGCTGCGCGCCGTGTTCCCGTGTGTGCAGGTACGGCGCGGCCCGGTGGCTGTCGTCGTCGGCGCCGGGCCGCCGTCCGCCGCCCGGGGCCCCGGCGAGCGGCATCCCCGTCGGGCGCTGGGCAATCGGCCCGGCGGTGGCGGGGGTCGCCGGCGTCGGTGAGCCGCCGGCGCCCGGGGTCGGCGTCGGCGCCGATGCGGGTGGGAGCAAGCCGGGGGCGGGCATCGCGACCGGGACCCCGGCGCCTCCACTCGCCGGCGCACCGGCACCGGAACCGGAACCGCTGTTCTCACCGATCCCGTCGGCGCCCTCCGACCGGCGCGTTCCCGGAGCCGCGGCGCCGCGGGTCGTCGACTCGGGCGTCGCCCGACCACCACGCACCAACCCGTCGGGGCCGTCGGTGTTGCCACGACCGGATGGTCCGCCGCCCGGACCCGCAGGCCCTGGCGGCGTCGACGACGCACCGGGTCCGCCGCCACCGGGCGGTGGACCGCCCGCAGCGACCGGCACCGGCCCGGCAGTCGGAGTGGCACGCCCGAAGTCGCCGGCGTCGACGGTGTTGGCGGCCTGACCGCGGGGAGCGTCCGGCCCGGAGCCCGCGGCCCCGGAACCGCCTGCGGTCAGCCCGCCGCCGAGTCCTGCGGTCACCCCGTTCGCCCCGGACGGGTCGTTCGGCAGGGAGCGCTGCAGCCCGATCATCGGCGAGGAGTAGGCGCCCGTCATCGCCCGGTCGACCTCGTGCCGGACCGCCGGCGCGTCCTCGGGATTGTCACGGATGTGCTGCTGCAGCTCACGCAACCGCCCCTCCTGCCCGCGAGCCGACCCGAGGATGCCCGTCGCGCCGGCCAGCGCATCCCCGATCTGACCGGCCGTCTCCGAGGTCGTCGCCAGATCGGCCGACAGCGACCGGCCCGCCTCCAGCGCCGCGTCGGAAGCCTGACCGAGCATGCCGTCGCCGAACATCGCGTGCATCCGTTCGGCCGCGCGGCGGACGGACTCGATCGCCTGCAGGATCGTGTTGACGTCACCGCCGGCACGACCGGGTTCCATCGTGCTCAGGACGTCGAGGATCTCGTCGATGCTCATGCCCGCCCACTGCGTGCGACCGCGAGCGAACGCGCGGTCGTTGCGACTGCCGTAGGTGTTGTAGGACTGCTGCGGCGAGCTCACGACACCCCCTTGGTCGCCGGCCGGGACGAACGAATTCGTCCGACCCTACCGTGACGACGCACCCGGCGGCGCACACCGGCACCGGCTGTGCACAGCGGGCGGGCGGCGCTCAGTCCAGGTCGTCGTGCCGAACCAGCTGCCGCGCCGCCTCGGTGATGGACCCGGTCAGCGACGGGTACACCGAGAACGTCTGGGCCAGATCACCGACGGTGAGCTTGTTCTGCACCGCGAGGGCGATGGGCAGGATCAGTTCGGAGGCGTTCGGCGCCACCACGACACCGCCGATGACCACACCGGTGGCCGGCCGGCAGAAGATCTTCACGAAGCCCCGGCGCAGACCGCTCATCTTGGCGCGCGGGTTGGTGGCCAACGGCAGCATCACGGTGCGCGCCGGGTACTCACCGGTGTCGATGGCGTTCTGCGACACCCCCACCGTGGCGATCTCCGGACGCGTGAAGATCGCGGACGCAACGGTTTTCAGCTTGATCGGGCTCACGCCCTCGCCGAGTGCGTGGTACATCGCGATGCGGCCCTGCATGGCGGCCACCGATGCCAGCGGGAACAGCCCGGTGCAGTCGCCGGCCGCATAGATCCCCGCGACCGACGTGCGGGACACCCGGTCGACCTCGATGTAACCGCCCTTGCCGACCGCGACCCCGGCACGATCGAGTCCGAGATCGGTGGTGTTGGGGACCGAACCGACGGTCATCAGCACGTGACTGCCGGTCACGGTCGAGCCGTCGGCCAGATGCGCGGTGACCGAATCGCCGTGCCGCTCGACCTTGTCGGCGCGGGCGTGCTTGACCAGTTCGACGCCGCGTTCGGCGAGTGCGTCCTCGAGCACCAGCGCGGCGTCCTCGTCCTCGTGCGGGAGGACCCGGTCGCGGCTCGACACGAGCGTCACCTTGACGCCCAGTTCGGTGTAGGCGTGGACGAACTCGGCGCCGGTGACGCCGGAACCGATGACGACGAGGTGTTCGGGCAGCTCCTCGAGGTCGTACAGCTGACGCCAGGTGAGGATGCGCTCGCCGTCGGGCTGGGCGTCGGGCAGCACGCGGGGCGAGGCGCCGGTCGCCAGCAGGACCACATCGCCGTCGTAGCGTTCGGTGGTTCCGTCGGCGAGGGTCGCGACGACGGTGTGCGTCGAGACGCCGACCTGCCGCTCGTCGAGAACTGCGGTACCGGAAACAAGCGTCACGCCTTCGCTGATGAGTCGTGAGCGGATGTCGGCGGACTGGGCGAACGCGAGGTCGCGGACCCGCTGGTGGATCTGCGGCAATGTGACGGAGGTGTCGTCGGTCTTGATGTTGATACCCAGATCGACGGCGCGACGGACCTCGGTGCGGATGCCGGTGGACGCGATGAACGTCTTTGACGGGACGCAGTCCCACAACACGCAGGCACCGCCGATCCCGTCCGAATCGATCACCGTGATGTCGGCCCCGTAGGCGGCCGCCGCGAGCGCCGCCTCGTAACCCGCGGGTCCGCCGCCGATGATGACGATCCTGGTCACTGTGACTCCTGTTCTCCACGCCGGCTCGCCGCGTCCTTCGTGGGGAAGCTGCGCCCGGCTGTGTGTCGTGGCTCGACGGGAACGCGGGGTGACACGCTCCTCGGGTCGCGCGAGACGGTCGACCCCGTTCGCGCCGCCTACCAAACTAGTCGGGCGGGTCCGTCGTTGTGAACGTGGTCGCACACCGGGGCCGGGCCACGGTGTCGCCTTCCGGACTCGGCGGAGACCATCTAGGCTCCATCCGTGCCCATCTATGCCGCCTATGGATCCAACATGCATCCCGAGCAGATGGCCGAGCGCGCGCCGCACTCCCCGATGTCGGGCACCGGATGGCTCCGCGGCTGGCGTCTGACGTTCGGCGGCGGCGACATCGGGTGGGAGGGGTCCCTGGCCACGGTCACCGAGGACCGCGACGACCCCGACGCCCGGGTGTTCGTCGTTCTCTACGACGTCACCACCGAGGACGAGGATCTGCTCGACCGGTGGGAGGGTTCCGAGCTCGGCATCCACCGCAAGATCCGCGCCCGCGTCGACACCGCCGACGGCCCGGTGCTGGCCTGGTTGTACGTCCTCGACGCCTTCGAGGGCGGGTTGCCCTCGGCGCGCTATCTCGGCGTCATGGCCGAGGCCGCGGAGATCGCCGGCGCACCCGCGGAGTATGTGCAGGACCTCCGGTTGCGCGAGTCGCGCAATGTCGGACCCGGGCCGGGGCCCGCGGAATAGACCGAGTGTCCTAGCCGGCGGCGCTGGTCGCGTTCAGCACGATCCCGGCGAGCGCGCGCACACCGATCGCGAGGGCACGTTCGTCGAGATCGAAGTTGGGCGCGTGCAGATCGACCTGCGGTCCGAATCCGTCCCACACGCCGAGGCGGGCCATCGCTCCCGGGACGTGTTCGAGATACCAGGAGAAGTCCTCGCCGCCGGGTGACTGCGGGGTGTCCGCGATCGCCTTGGACCCGATCGCGGCGACGGACCGTTCGAACATCCCGACCGCGACCTCGTCGTTGACGACCGGCGGCACCCCGCGGAAGTACGAGAGGTCGTACCGGACGCCGAGCGGTGCCAGCAGCTCGCCGACGACGCTGCGGACCAGCGGCTCGAGCTGGGCCCAGGTGGCGTGATCGCCGGTGCGGACCGTGCCGCGCATGCGACCTTCCTGCGGGATGGCGTTGGCGGCGCTGCCGGCGTTCGCCGCGCCCCACACCATCACCGTGCCCGAACGCGGGTCGATCCGTCGCGACAGCACCCCGGGCAGGCCGGTGATCACCGTGCCCATCGCGTAGATGAGATCCCCGGTGAGGTGCGGCCGCGACGTGTGCCCGCCGGCCGAGTGCAGTTGCAGATCGATGTGGTCGGCCGCGGACGTCAACGGGCCGGACCGCAGGCCGACCGTGCCGACCGGCAGGCGAGGGTCGCAGTGCAAGGCGAAGATGCGGCCGAGACCGGTGGTGACGCCCGCCTCGATGGCGTCGAGGGCTCCGCCGGGCATGACCTCCTCGGCGGCCTGGAAGATCAGACGCACGCCGACCGGAAGTGGTTCGGCCGCGGCGAGGAGCTTCGCGACGCCGATCAGGATGGCCGTGTGCGCGTCGTGACCGCACGAGTGCGACGCGCCCTCCACCGCCGAGGTGAACGGCAGGCCGGTGTGTTCGGTCACCGGCAGGGCATCCATGTCCGCGCGCAGCGCGATGCGGGGCTCACCGGCAGGACCGAGGTCGCACACCACTCCGGTGCCCAGCGGCAGCCGGCGCGGGGTGAGTCCGGCGGCGGTGAGCTCGCTCATCACCAGCTCGGTGGTGCGGACCTCTTGCCGGGACAGTTCCGGATGCGCATGGATCTGCCGGCGCCACGCGATGAGATCGCCGCCGTGCTCGGCGAGCCAGGCGTCGATGGGATCGTCCGCCGCGGCGAAGTCCGCTCCCGCGGCCGACATCAGAAGACTCCGGGCGGGGTCTGACGTGCGAGGTCGTCGAGCAGGGGGCCACGGAGTCCGCGCTTGATCAGCGCCAGGTTGGGTCCGGCGGTCGCGGAGCGGGCGGCCGCGATCTCGGTGGCCCGCTTCACGAGGAGCTCGGCGTCCACGGCCTCGTCGACGATTCCCGCACGCACCGCGTCGTCGGCGCCGTACCGCCGGCTGGTGTACATCGCCTCGGTGGCGGTGCGATCGGTCAGTCGGGTGCGCAGCAACGTCGCCATCCCACGGGTGAACGGCATGGTGAGAGCGGCCTCGGGCAGCGACCAGAAACCGCGTTCGGTGCGCATCAGGACGTGGTCGGTACACAACGCGAGCATCGCTCCGGCGCCGAAGGCGTGTCCGTTGACGGCGCTGACCGTCGGAACGGGCAGGGTGAGCACCTTCGCGTACAGGGCGTGCACGCGGTCGAGGTAACCGGGCAGCTGGTCGGGAGCGGCGAAGATGTGGTCGGTGTCCAGGCCGTTGGAGAAGAACTTCCCGGTGGCGGTGATCACCAGCGGTCGTGGCGGGTCGGCGACCACCTGGTCCAGCAGTGCATCGACCTCGTCCAACCAGTGGGTCCGGAAGCGGTTCTCCGGATTGGACTCGCTGATCTCCTCACCGCGCGCTCCGAGATGGAGCTCGACGACCTCCCCGTCACCGTTCAGAAATGGCATGTCCCGACCTTATCGCTCCCGGTCTCGTCGCCACCGACCCGATCGGTCGGCGCGCTGCGACGCGCGGCCGTGTGGGCCTGGGAACGGTTTAGGGTTGGCGCATGGAGCCCACCGCCGACCCCGATGCCGCGGCCATCGTCGCCGCGGCCACGATCGCTGCCGAGACCGACGCCGCTACACACGATGTGGCCGTCATCCTCGGGTCGGGATGGTCACCCGCCGCCGACGCCTTCGGGCGGCCCATCCGCTCGTTGCCGATGGCGTCGATCCCGGGATTCGTCCCACCCAAGGCCGCCGGCCACGGCGGCGTGGTCCACTCCGTCCGGATCGGTGATCGACGAGTCCTGTTGATGCTGGGACGTATTCACGCCTACGAGGGCCACGACCTCGCTCGCGTGGTCCACCCGGTCCGCACCGCAGCCGCGGCCGGTGTCCACACCGTCGTGCTCACCAACGCGGCGGGCGGTCTGCGCGAGGACATGTCGGTCGGGCAACCCGTGCTCATCACGGATCATCTGAACCTCACGGCCCGCTCCCCGTTGGTCGGTGCCCAGTTCGTCGACCTTGTCGATGCCTATTCACCGCGGCTGCGACAGATCGCGCGCGGCATCGACCCGGGCCTCGCCGAGGGGGTCTACGCCGGGCTCCCCGGCCCGCACTACGAGACCCCCGCCGAGATCCGGATGCTGCGGACGATGGGTGCGGACCTGGTCGGGATGTCGACCGTGCACGAGACCATCGCGGCGCGCGCCGCCGGACTCAACGTGCTCGGCATATCCCTGGTTACCAACCTCGCGGCCGGCATGACCGGCGAACACCTGAGCCACGCAGAGGTCCTGGAGGTCGGCCGCGCGTCGGCAACCAGGATGGGCGAGTTGTTGGCCCGGATCATCGGCGAACTGTAGGACCGAACGGAACCGGCGGCCGGCCGAACCGAAGGAGCGAGATGACCTATCCACCGAGCGGTCCAGGCGGCCATCCCCAGGGTGGCTATCCGTCGGGCGGTTACCCGCAGGGCCCGGTGCCACCTGGCCCGCCGCGGTCCCCGTGGTCGTCGCCGGCGGTGCTGGTGGCGATCGGCGCGGGCGTGCTGCTGGTGGTGGTGGGCGTCCTCGCGGCGCTGCTCCTGATCCCCGCGGACGACGAGTCCGCGGACCGCGACAGCGCGGACGGCGGACAACCGTCGGCGTCGACCTTCACGAGTACCGTCACCCGCCCCGCGGAGACGACGACCCCCACCACCGCGACCACCACCACGACGACGCCGCCCCCGGTTCGGCCGACCCCCACCGTCGCCGGCGCGGACTGGCAGGGATTCACCAGCGGTCCCCGCTGCAACGCCGCCGACGACCCCGCCGTGGCCGTCGGACAGACCGCCCGGTCGCGCGTGGTGATCTGCCAGGTGGGCACCCAGACGGGCCGCTTGTACTACAAGGGCGCCGCACCCGAGGGCGGGATCGAACTCCAGTTCCCGACCCGCACCGGAGACACCTTCGAGGCGCGCAACGGCTCGGTGCGTTACCTCGTCTCGCCGACAAGTCTCACCATCGTCGACGGCGGCGCCGTGCTCACCGAGGAGCCGATGCTCGCGTACTGGTCGCTGCCCGGCTGAGACCCGCCGCACCTCCCTGACCGCGGTTCGGCTCAGCCCGGTCACCGAAATGCGAAGCGTGCGTGACGGGATGACCGTTGCGTCCGACGTCGCCGCCCGCCGCTCGGGCCGTCGCCAATTGGCTTGGAACACAGACGACGCCGATATCGAGATCACCCGGTGGAATGCGCTGACACAAAGCCGGACGCTCGCTCAGCGCTCAACAGTTCCCATCCACTGCGTCGAGACGGGCCGGTCTCGTACGGGGGGCGGTTGCCTCTGGGGTGACACTGTGGAGTTGTCAAAGGACGGATGCGGTCCCGGGTATGGCCCGGGTGCGGAAGGTGCTACGCGAAAGTGGTTGTCGGACGGCCGGTCAGGCGGCCTCGTCGAGGCGCATGGTGCGCCGGTTGTAGGCGGGTAGCGGTCGGCGTTGCGGGTCGATACTGGCGGGTGGGACGAGCCAGGGATGGCGGTCGAATCCCATCACGATGTCCCAGCCGTGGTGGTGGACCTGCGTATGGCAGCGCTGACACAGCAAACAGCCGTTGTCGAGGTCGGTGGGTCCACCGTCGGCCCACGACTTGATATGGTGAACCTGGGTATGTGACGGTGGTGCACCGCATTTGACGCAACACGCGTCGCGGACGATCACCGCCTTACGTAGGTGCGCCGGATACAACCGACGGGTGTGACCCATCTGCAGCGGTACGCCCTCACTGTCGAGGACGATCTCGGTCAGGGATCCGTCGCAGGAGACCTGTTTCGCGGTGGCATGGCTGACCGTCCCGGTCCACGGCAGCGTTGCGAGTTCTCCGGTGGCGGGGATGGTCAGCATCAGTTGCGTGCGTGGACTTCCGACGGTATCGATGGTCGCGCCGATCGCGGCTTGGTCGAGGATCAACTCGAAAGCGTCGGCGCGACGCTGCTCGGCGGTGCGACGATCCTCGGCGCCGTCGGGTTCGGGCCGTGGACAGGACCGTTCGTCGATCATCGCCAGGAACTTCTCGCCGACCAACTGGGTGAGGTCAGCGCGGACCTCGACGCGCCCGTCGTCGGTGGTGTGCACGTTGACCGCGTTCAGCGATGGGTCGTCGGTGGCCGGTACACCGGTGTCAGAGTCGTCGCAGAGTGTGTTGCTGATGGCTCGAGCGTGCTTGAGTACTTCAGTCGGTGTCGCGCCCGACAGCGCCTGGGCGACGAGCTCGCTCTCATACCGGGAGCGATCGTCGTCGGAAAGCGCCTCACCACATCGTTTCTCGATCTCGTTCATGCCGCGGACGATGGCATCGACGATCTCGCCGGACAGCCGCCCATCGGCGGCATGACGCGCCAAAGCGGGCAGGTTGGGCAGCGCGTCGACACTCCGCATGGTGCGGAGGGCGGAGGCCGGCGCATGTCCTGACTCGATCAGCAGCTTCTTGGTGGTGCTACCGGCTTTCTGCGCGACCCCGAGAGCATCGAGTTGCGCTGCGTTCGTGGCGATTTGATGATCGGCAAGGTTGCGGATCAGGCGCCACGTGTCGAGGGCGTCGAATGTCGCTCTGCCGGTTGGGTCGTTGGTGGGCAGGGTGGTTCCGATGAGTTGATCGAGGAGAGTGGCTAGCTCTGACATGACTCCAAGGTACAGGAACATGCGTTCGACCACGAAGAGTTTCCACAGGCCCAGAAATAGCGAAACTATCCACTGTGCAGCGTTTTTCGTCGACTGTGCGCTGATTCTCGTTGACTGGCGTAGATCGTTGACAGCGGTGAACTTCAGTCACACCCGTTTCAGATTTCATTCTGTAAGCGAATAATTCGTCACGATCCAGCGCTTCTATGTCGCCGCCCCGGCCCCCGCGATCGCTCACGACAAGTGGCGCTCCCAGGTCGGCGGACCCTGTCACTGATCGTCGTCGAGCCAGGCTCATGAGGCCCCTCGCTACTGCGACCGTGATCATTGCGTGGATGTCGATGACCATGGCTTGGCTGTGTTTGCAACGTGTGTGGCGTGAGACAGAGGAGGCGGGGTTCGGCGCAAACGCGCGGCCGCACCGGCGCGGCACTGGGCGCCCACCGAGATGCAGACACCCGGATGCCCCGCCGCGCCTGGGTGTCCGGCCACTGGCGAGTCGAGTTCAATGACCCGAATCGGTCAGCGGAATCGACGGCTGGATATGCGGTTTCAGCGATCCCCTGCGTTCAAGCCAACGGTCAGAAGCGGCGCGACGAGCTCGCTCGGGTGGTCCCGACCCTCACAAATACCTCGGACCGAACTGCCGGTCGCCCGCGTCACCGAGACCGGGCACGATGTAGTTGACCTCGTTGAGACCGTCGTCCACGGCAGCCACGACGAGCCGGCACGGGTGTCCCGAATTCTCCAGCGCCGCAACCCCTTCAGGTGCGGCGACGACACATACGGCGGTGATGTCGGTGGCGTTGCGGGCGACCAGCAACTCGATGGTGTGGAGCATGGAGCCGCCGGTGGCGAGCATGGGGTCGAGGACGAACACCGGCCGTCCCGACAGGTCCTCCGGCAGCGACTCCAGGTACGGCACGGGTTGTGCGGTCTCCTCGTCGCGGGCGAGGCCCACGAAACCGACATGCGCCTCGGGCACCATCGCGTGCGCCTGCTCGACCATGCCGAGTCCGGCCCGCAGGACCGGGACCAGGAGAGGCGGGGATGCCAGCCTCGATCCCGTGTGCGCGGTCATCGGCGTGTTGATCGCGACGTCGGCGCGCGGCGCACCGGCAAGCGCCTCGTAGATCAGCATCTGGGTGAGGTCAGACAGCGCAGCCCGGAATCCGGCGTTGTCGGTGGTCTCGTCGCGCATCGTGGTCAGACGCGCGGCTGCGAGGGGATGGTCGACGATCAGGGACTCCATGCCGACACCCTATTTCCTCCCCGGCGCTCGCGTGCCGCTTGGGCGAGCTCCACCACGCCGGTCTGGGTCGCCGCGAGAATTTGATGGAACCCAACGGGGCCGCGCCGCGTCGAAAACCCATGAGCCCGTCCTCCCCCCATCCCTATCCCGCACCCACCCGGCCAGGCCCGGACACAGGTGGCCGACTGTTCGCCGATTCGTCTGCGCTGCACGAGTTCTCCGGCGCACACCGCACGAACGCCCAGATGCTCGAGGGCGGGACCGGCAGCGACGACGCCGCCGTGGTCGAACTCGCCATCACCTTCGGTCTCATCGGCATCGAGTTCCTCACCGCCGTCGTCGAGTTCCTCGACCTGCACCGTCGCACCATCGAGGCCGCGACGGCGCGCGAGGAACGCGTCGGACTCACGACGAGCTCGGCCGCAACGTCGTACGCCGACTGCGACTGCGCCGCCGCCGACCGGATCGCGACGGCCGGTGAGCTGACGCTGTGATTCCCGTCGAACTCCTCATCGAGCCACTGCGGCAACTGATCGCCGCGCTGGGGACCGGGATCCTGGCACCGGGCAACCCCGCCGAGCAGGTCCGGACCGTAGCGGGCACCGTCGAGTCGGTGCGCCAGCGGTCGACGTCGGCCGCCGAGTCCGTCCTCACGCGGTGGGACGGAGCCGGGGCCGCCGGAGCCGCAGCCGCGACCGCGGCGAACCAGCGCCGACTCACCGAACTCACCGAATGCGCCGCCGAGTTCGGCCGGCTCGTCGAGAGCGCCGGCCGTACCGTCCACATGGCGTCGACCGCGCTGAACGGCCTCGTGGACTCCCTGGAACGGCATGTCCGTGGCCTCGCCGGCGGATTGGCCACTCCGGCAGTCCTTCTCGCGGTCCTGCCGATCGCCGTCGAGCATCTGAGCCGCGGCGTGGAGATCATCGGTCGTGCTCGCGCCGAGCTCGGCTCCGACACCGAGGCGATGGCCGCCCTGGCCCGCCGCACGGCGCCGGCCGAGATGGTCGGAGTCGCAGGCGGCGACGCCGCCAGACTGTCGCCCGTCCCCACGCCCGGCGGCGTCCCCATCACGCTGCCCGACGGCTCGGTCGCCCACGCTCCGAACGAACGCGCGGCGACCGCGGTGCGGGCCGCGCTGAGTCAACGCGGGGTGCCCTATGTCTGGGGCGGGACGACGCCCGACGGATTCGACTGCAGCGGCTTCACACAGTGGGCTTACCGGCAGGCCGGGCTCGAACTCCCCCGCCTCGCCCAGGAGCAGGACACCGCCGGGTATCAGGTGTCCCAGGCGCAGCTGCAGCCCGGAGACCTCGCGGTGTGGTCCGGCCACGTGGCGATGTACATCGGCAATGGTCAAATGATCGAAGCCGGTGACCCCGTGGGCGTCTCGCCGGTACGCACCTCGAACCTCGACCAGGCATTCGAAGGATTCTTCCGTCCACGATGAGAGCCGCGCCGATGGTCGCACCCGCGGGCGGGTCAGGAGTTCATCGAAAAGTCGTCGGCACACCACCGACCGTCTGTGGGGGCACTACTGGATCCGCCGCCGACAATCGCTAGGCTGTGTCCCCATGGCCGGAGACATCGTCCCGATTGAGCTCGGACTCACCGACGGAAACAGCTTCACCCTGTGGGCACCCCGCTGGCGTGAGGGCGACGATGAATGGGAGGCCTTCCTCGGACTGGACGAGGACCTGTACGTCCTGCCCTCTGTCGCCGAGCTCGCCGCGTTCATCCGCACCAACGAGGACAACGATCTCGTCGAGCACCCGGCGTGGTCGACCGTGGTCGGCCTGCAGGCCGATGAACTGGTCCCCGACGGGCGCCACAGCTACGACCTCGTCGGCGTACCCGAGCTCGCCGCGGAGGACCCCACCGCCGAGGTCATCGCCGAACTCGAAGACGCACTCGAGATCGTCCGCATCCTCGGTGAGGTCTGCGAATTGACACCGGTCACCAAGTTCTTCAACGGCAACCCGATCCTGGGCGCCGTCACCACCGGCACACGCAACTTCGACGGCCGCGAGGGCACCGACCTCTGGGTGCGCATCGGCCGGCTCATCGCCAAGCACTGGGATGACGTGCTCGATGCCATCGACGGTGTCATCAGCACACCGAAGGTGGACGCCAAGGCCGTCGAGACCGCCGAGGCCGAACTCGAGGCCGCCGCGTCCGCCGAGGACGAGGACGAGCCGACCGACGATGACATCGAGATCGTCGGTGCCCCCGACTCCGAGTCCTCGGACGCCGCCGACGACGATGACCTCGAAGAGGACACGGACGAGGAGGACGAGGACGACTACGACGACGACGATTTCTGGGCGTCGGTCGGCATCGACCCGATCAAGATCGTCACCAGCGCGAACGAGTACCTGACACTGCGGTGTTACCTCGGAGACGACCCGGTGTTCCTCGGCACCAAGGGCAAGATCTTCGTGTTCACCTCGGCGCGCTCGCTCTCGCGGTTCCTCGCCGACGACAACACGCACGACCTCGCCGACCTGTCCACGTTCGACGAGGTCCGCACCGAGGCGACCAACGGATCACTCGAGTTCGACGTCATCGACGACAACGTCTACGTCCTGCCGGGTCTCGCCGACGACATCGCCGACGGCCCCCGCCGAATGGATCGCGACCAGCTCGACCTCGCCGTCGAACTCTTCACCGACGCAGCCGACTACGCCGGTGACAACACGGTCTCCGAGGCCCTCGGCACCACCACTCCGCTGGGATGGTTCGTCGACTACACCGTCAACCCCGACCCCAAGCGCATGGCGCCCAGCGGTCCGTTCGACAACGAGGCCGAGGCGTGGCGCGCGCTCGAGCACGACTTCGAGGCCCGGCTCACCAAGAAGGGATGACGGGCGCAGTCCCCTCCTCCCGCCCGTAACCGGCCGCGACGGTGCTGCTCAGCCGAGCAGCACCGCGTAGCCGGGCTTGATCACGTCGTCGATGAACGCCAGCCGCTCGTCGAAGTGGATGAACGCCGACTTCATCGCGTTCACCGTGAACCGCTCGAAATCCGCCCAGCCATAGCCGAACCGATCGGCGAGCAGGCCGAATTCCTTGCTCATGGTGGTGTCGGACATCAATCGGTTGTCGGTGTTCACCGTCACCCGGAACCGTAGGCGCGCCAACACGTTGAACGGATGCTCGGCGAGTGAACCGACCGCCCCGGTCTGCACATTCGAACTCGGGCACAGCTCCAGCGGAATCCGCTTGTCCCGCACGATGTTCGCCACCTGACCCAGCCGCGCACCCGCGAACGAGTGCGCCGCGAGATCGACCCCCTCCGGGAGTTCGATGTCGTCGAAGACGCGGACGCCGTGACCCAGCCGGTCCGTCCCGCAGAAGCCGATGGCCTCGTGGATCGACGGCAGCCCGAATGCCTCGCCGGCGTGGATGGTGAAGGGCGCACAGTTGGCCCGCATGTATTCGAAGGCGTCGAGATGGCGGGTCGGCGGATGCCCCGCCTCGGCGCCGGCGATGTCGAAACCGACGACACCCCGGTCCCGGTAGCGGACCGCGAGTTCGGCGATCTCGCGTGACCGGGCGGCGTGGCGCATCGCGGTGACCAGGCACCGCACGGTGATCGTCCGGCCCCGCTCGGCCGCGACCGCCTCGCCCTCGGCGAAGCCCCGCAGCACCGCCTCGACGACCTCGTCGAGGGTCAGCCCACCTTCGAGATGCTGTTCGGGCGCATAACGCACCTCGGCGTACACGACCCCGTCGGCGGCGAGGTCCTCCACGCACTCGCGCGCGACGCGTTCCAACCCGCCGACGGTCTGCATCACCGCGACCGTATGCGAGAAGGTCTCGAGATAGCGCTCGAGCGAGCCGCTGTCGGCCGCACGTCGGAACCACTGCCCGAGCGTCTCGGCGTCATCGATCTGCCTGCCGTTCTCATCCGCCGGGAGGCCGTCGTATCCCACCTCGTGGGCCAACTCGAGGACCGTCGCGGGCCGGAGTCCGCCGTCGAGGTGGTCGTGGAGGAGCACCTTCGGGGCGAGGGAGATGTTCGCCGGGGTCAGCGTCGTCATGATGGAAACCTAACGCGGTCGATGATCAGTGGACGGGTGCGCGCGCCGCCCGCGTGTTCGGCGGAGTCGGGCCCCACGGTCGTCGCCCCGGCCAGGCAGGAGCGGGCGCCGGGGATCCGGTCCTCATCCTGCGTGTGCAGGGTGAACAACGGTTGACCGGCTCGGACACGATCACCGGGCTTCGCATGGATGGTCACTCCCGCCTCTGCCGCGACCGCCTCCCCCGGCTTCGATCGGCCGCCGCCGAGGCGCCACGCGGCGTCGCCGACCGCGCGCGCGTCCATCTCGGTGACGATGCCGTCGCCCGACGCGGTCACGGTGTCGTGGTGGCGCGCCGTCGGCAGGGGCGCATCGGGGTCGCCACCTTGCGCCGCGATCATCGCCCGCCACGTGTCCATCGCCCGGCCGTCGGCGAGATGGGTTGCGGGGTCGGCGTCGACGAGCCCAGCGGCGTCGAGCATCTCCCGGGCGAGGGCCAGGGTCAGTTCGACGACGTCGGCGGGTCCGCCGCCGGCGAGTACCTCCACCGACTCGGCCACCTCAACGGCGTTGCCGATCGCGAGTCCGAGCGGTGTGCCCATGTCGGTGATGACCGCACGGGTGTCGACACCGGCGTCGTGACCGAGTTCGACCATGGTCGACGCCAGTTCGCGCGCGTCGTCCTCGTCGGGCAGGAAGGCACCCGACCCGGTCTTGACGTCGAGGACCAGCGCACCGGTGCCCTCGGCGATCTTCTTGCTCATGATCGACGACGCCAGCAGCGGAATGGACTCGACCGTGCCCGTGACATCGCGCAGGGCGTAGAGCTTGCGATCGGCGGGTGCCAGGTCGGCGCCTGCGGCACAGATGACCGCGCCGACCCGCTCGAGCTGGTCGAGCATGTCAGACGTGCTCACCTCGGCCCGCCACCCCGGGATGGACTCCAGCTTGTCGAGCGTCCCACCGGTGTGACCGAGCCCCCGACCGGACAGCTGCGGCACCGCGACACCGAACGACGCGACGAGCGGCGTGAGCGGGAGGGTGATCTTGTCCCCGACGCCGCCGGTGGAGTGTTTGTCCACGGTGGCCAGCGGCCGCCCGTCCCGCTGCAGACCGGACAGGTCCATCCGGCGCCCGCTGTCGATCATCGCGTGCGTCCAGGACGCGATCTCACGGCGATTCATCCCGCGCAGATATATGGCCATCAGCAATGCCGACATCTGTTCCGCCGCCACCTCGCCGCGGGTGTAGCCGTCGACCATCCACGCGATCTGTGCGTCGGCGAGTTCGTGTCCGCCCCGCTTGGTGGCGATCACCGACACCGCGTGGATGATCTCCCGGGCGTCGACCGTCATGAACGGACCGCCTCGAGATCGTCGGGTCCGAAGGCATCGGGAAGCAGCTCGGCGAGCATCCGGGGACCACCGGGGTGGTCGACGAGGAGCTCGCGCCCGCCGTGTTCGAGCAGGACCTGTCGGCACCGTCCGCACGGCATCAGAACCGCCCCGCGGGCGTCGCAGACGCTGACCGCCCGCAGCGCTCCGCCTCCGTCGTTCACCAGGGCCGCGACCAGTGCGACCTCGGCGCAGATACCCAGGCCATATGAGACATTTTCCACATTGCAACCGGCGACGACACCGCCCTCGGCTGTGATCCCGGCGGCGCCCACCGGGTACCGGGAGTAGGGTGCGTAAGCACGACCGATCATCGATCTGGCCTTGTCCCGCAACACATCCCAATCGATTTCTGTAACCACGTGGATCTCCTGTCGCCCGGCGTCATCGGCCGTTCATCCGGATTTCATCACCGCAAAGCTTGGGTAAGGCAAACCTAAGTCGTAATGTCTTGTCGCCCAGATCGGTTCGGGCAATTTACCACCGGAATGTGCATGGGTTTAGAGTCTCTTCGTATGGGTCCATGGTCGAGTCGGAGCATGCCGATTCGACGCGTCCATCGACGATGTTGGAGGCCACTTTCCCGATGAGCACCTCGACCGAAGTCGCACCCGACCCGGTGCGCAGACGATCTCTTTATCGCGGCGATCCCGGCATGTGGTCGTGGGTCCTGCACCGCATCACCGGCGTCACGATCTTCTTCTTCCTCTTCGTACACGTGCTCGACACCGCGGTCATCCGAGTCGACCCCAATCAGTACGACGAGATCATCGAGACCTACAAGACGCCGATCATCGGTCTCATGGAGATTGCCCTGGTCGCGTGCGTCCTGTTCCACGCCTTCAACGGTGTGCGCCTGATCCTCGTGGACTTCTGGTCCAAGGGACCCAAGTACCAGCGACAGATGCTGTGGGTGGCCATGACCCTGTTCGTCATCGTCTTCGGTGCCGGCACGGTCCGCCTGCTGCAGATCATGTTCAGCCACCTGTAGGAGACACCAGAGATGACCACCTCGGAAGCCACCGGTGTCGCCAAGACCCTCGGTACTCAGCACGACCGTCCCGCGAGCCTGGACAACCCGCGCTCGCCCCGCAAGCCCAAGGGCGGCAACTTCGAGAAGAACGCATGGCTGTTCATGCGGTTCTCCGGGCTGCTGCTCGTCGTCCTGACGATCGGCCACATGTTCATCATGCTGGCCTGGGACGGCGGCGTGCACCGCATCGACTCCTCGTTCGTCGCCGCGCGGTGGAGCTCACCCTTCTGGCAGATCTGGGACCTCACCATGCTGTGGCTGGCCCAACTGCACGGCGGCAACGGTGTGCGCACCGTCATCGCCGACTACTCCCGCAAGGACTCGACCCGTTTCTGGCTGAACGTGCTGCTCGCCGTGTCGATGATCCTCGTCCTCACGATGGGCACCTACGCCCTCCTGACCTTCGACGTCAACAGCGTCGGCTAAAGGAGACCCACAACATGCAGGAACATCGCTACGACGTCGTCATCGTGGGCGCCGGCGGCGCAGGCATGCGCGCGGCGATCGAAGCCGCCCCTCGGGCCCGCACCGCGGTGCTGACCAAGCTGTACCCGACCCGCAGCCACACCGGCGCGGCCCAGGGCGGCATGTGTGCGGCACTCGCCAACGTCGAGGAAGACAACTGGGAGTGGCACACCTTCGACACCGTCAAGGGTGGTGACTACCTCGCCGATCAGGATGCCGTCGAGATCATGGCCAAGGAGGCCATCGACGCGGTGCTCGATCTCGAGAAGATGGGCCTGCCCTTCAACCGGACACCCGAGGGCAAGATCGATCAGCGACGCTTCGGCGGCCACACCCGCGATCACGGCAAGTCCCCGGTCCGGCGGGCCTGCTACGCCGCCGACCGCACCGGCCACATGATCCTGCAGACGCTCTACCAGAACTGCGTCAAGCACGACGTCGAGTTCTTCAACGAGTTCTACGCCCTCGACATCTGCCTCACGGAGAACGAGAAGGGCGAGCAGGTCGCGACCGGTGTCGTCGCCTACGAGCTCGCGACCGGCGAGATCCACGTCTTCCACGCCAAGTCGATCGTGTTCGCCACCGGCGGCTCGGGCCGTATGTACAAGACGACCTCGAACGCGCACACGCTGACCGGCGACGGCATGGGCATCATCTTCCGCAAGGGCCTGCCCCTCGAGGACATGGAGTTCCACCAGTTCCATCCGACGGGTCTCGCGGGGCTCGGCATCCTCATCTCGGAGGCGGTCCGCGGTGAGGGCGGCATCCTGCGCAACGCCGACGGCGAGCGTTTCATGGAGCGCTACGCCCCCACCATCAAGGACCTCGCGCCGCGCGACATCGTGGCCCGGTCGATGGTGCTCGAGGTGCTCGAAGGTCGCGGTGCCGGCCCGAACAAGGACTACGTCTACATCGACGTGACCCACCTCGGCGAGGACGTCCTCAACGAGAAGCTCCCCGACATCACCGAGTTCGCCCGTACCTACCTCGGCGTCGACCCGGTCACCGAGTACGTGCCGGTGTTCCCCACCTGTCACTACGTCATGGGCGGCATCCCGACCAACATCAACGGTCAGGTGCTGCGCAACAACGACGAGGTCGTCCACGGCCTGTACGCCGCCGGCGAGTGTGCGTGCGTGTCGGTCCACGGAGCCAACCGGCTGGGCACCAACTCGCTGCTCGACATCAACGTCTTCGGACGACGCGCGGGAATCGCGGCCGCGGACTACGCGAACTCGGCCGAGTTCGCCGAGCTCCCCGAGACGCCCACCGAGATGGTCGACTCGTGGCTCGAGCTGCTGCTCAGCGACCACGGACACGAGCGCGTCGCCGACATCCGTACCGAGCTGCAGGCCTCGATGGACGCGAACGCCTCGGTGTTCCGCACCGAGGAGACCCTCAAGCAGGCCCTGACCGACATCCACCGGTTCAAGGAGCGCTACGCCCACATCCGAGTCCATGACAAGGGCAAGCGCTTCAACAGCGATCTCCTCGAGGCCATCGAACTCGGCTTCCTGCTGGAGATGGCGGAGGTGACGGTGGCCGGAGCCCTGAACCGCAAGGAGTCGCGCGGCGGTCACGCACGCGAGGACTACCCGGATCGTGACGACGTCAACTACAAGCGGCACACCATGGCCTACAAAAAGGGCACGGACCTCCTTTCAGACATCGAGTTGGAGTACAAGCCGGTCGTGGAAACCCGCTACGAGCCGATGGAGCGTAAGTACTGATGACATCTGTTCTGGACAAGCCCGCACCGTCTTCCGACGATCCGCCGTTGCCTCCGGTGCCCGACGAGGCCACCATGGTGACGCTCAAGATCTTCCGCTTCAACCCGGAGAATCCCGACGCCCAGGGCTTCGAGAGCTTCCGCGTCCCGGCGCTGCCGACCGACCGCCTGCTCAACCTGCTCCTGTACGTGAAGGGCTACCTGGACGGGACGCTCACGTTCCGTCGTAGTTGCGCCCACGGCGTGTGCGGGTCGGACGCGATGCGGATCAACGGCGTCAACCGTCTCGCCTGCAAGCTGCTGATGAAGGACATGCTCCCGAAGGACAAGTCCAAGGAGATCACGATCACCATCGAGCCGATCCGCGGCCTGCCGGTGGAGAAGGATCTCGTGGTCGACATGGAACCGTTCTTCGACGCGTTCCGCGCGATCAAGCCGTTCCTGATCACCTCGGGCAACGAGCCGACCCGCGAACGCATCCAGAGCCAGGCCGACCGCGCCCGGTTCGACGACACCACCAAGTGCATCCTGTGCGCCTGCTGTACGACGAGCTGCCCGGTCTTCTGGACCGAGGGTTCGTACTTCGGTCCCGCCGCGATCGTCAACGCGCACCGGTTCATCTTCGACAGCCGCGACGAGGGGGCCGTCGAGCGACTCGACATCCTCAACGACGTCGACGGTGTGTGGCGTTGCCGCACCACGTTCAACTGCACCGACGCGTGCCCGCGTGGCATTCAGGTCACCCAGGCGATCTCGGAGGTCAAGCGCGCACTCATGTTCTCGCGCTAGCCGATTCGAACTTTCTCTGCAGCCCGGCAACGGCCCGCACCCTCAGGGGTGCGGGCCGTCGTCGTCGGTGCCGGGGTCCCGACGGAAGATGCCGGCGACGATCGATTCCGCGCTCCGCGCCTCCTCGTCGGGTTCGGCGGGCCAGAGCAGCAGGGCGAGAACGGAACGGATGAGGAACCGTGCATCCGCGGGATCATCGGGGTCGACGCCGACCAGATCGGCGGCCACCGCGTGCACCGCGGGGGACGACAGGACGGTTGGCGTCGCGCCGATGAGGTTGTCGGGCCGGAGGAACTGCCGGATGACCCGGTCGCCGCGTAGTGCGCGCAGGGTCTCGATGATCGCCGTCTGGGCGCGATCGGGCCCGGTGAGATCCGCGACGGTCGCACGGATGGCGGCGAGCACCGGTGCCGACGTGGTGGCCAGCACGGACTCGATCAGCGCGGACCGACCGCCGGCATGGCGGTAGATCGTCGCCCTCGAACAGTGCGCCCGACGACCGAGCTCGTCGAGGTCGAACCCGTCGAGGCCACGGCGTGCGATGAGGGCCGCCGCGTGCGCGATCAGACGCTCGCGTGCAGCATCGTGCCGGTCTCCGTCGACCAGCCAGTCCCGGGCCATCGCTCCCCCGTTCTCATGGTGAGACGAACCATCCTGTCGATGAAGGACGTTCCAGCTGTTCACGAGGCTAGCCTGAGACACCGGATGGTGCTGTGACTTCTCACCGATCTCGACTTCGGGGATATGCGTGCGTCGACGGCCCGGGGTCGCCCACGCTGGACTCCATGGACACCACCGCCGATCCCACGACCTTCTACTCGCGTCTGCACACCGGTTCGCCCGTGCAGCGAATCGGGGATTCATCGTTCTTCGCCGTCGGCTCCTGGGACCTGATCGCCGACGCGGTCCGACGCCCGGAGGACTTCTCGTCGAACCTGACCGCCACGATGGTGTGGCACGGCGACGGCACGGTCTCGGAGTTCCCGGTCGCCGGCCTGGGCGACGCTATGCACGTCCTCGCCACCGCCGACGGGGCCAGGCACCGCGATCATCGGAAGCTCGCCATGCGGTCGGTGTCTCCGGCACGTACCCGCGAGCTCGAACCGACCATTCGTCGATACATCACGGAGGCATGGGCCGACGATCTCCGTGGTGGCCGGATCGATTGGGTGAGCGCTGTCGCGCAACGGATTCCGATGGAGGTCGCCACGGCGGTGATCGGATTGCCGGTCGCCGACCGTGCCACGCTGACCCGGTGGGCGATCGCGACGAACGTCCTGATCGACGGCGTCATCACGCCGGACCAGCTGACGACGGCAACCGCGGCAGTCGGTGAGCTGACGGCTTATCTGTCGGCGGCGATGAGCAACGCAGACAATGACACCGGCGCCGGGAGCGAAGCGAGCGGGCCGACCGCGCTGGTCGAGGTGGCACGCCGCGTCGCCGAGGGCGGTCTCGATCACGAGACCGCGGTGATGATCCTGTTCCAACTGGTCGCCGCCGGGGCCGAGTCGACCACGAGCCTGCTCAACAGTGCCGTCTGGCTGTTGGACCGCCATCCCGACGTCGTCGAACGGTTACGCAGCGACCCCGGGCTCATCCCGGCGTTCGTGGAGGAGGCCCTTCGGCTCGAGACCCCGTTTCGTGGGCATTTCCGGCACGTGGTCGCCGACACGACGCTGGGCGACACCGCCTTGCCGGCGGGGTCACATGTGTTCCTGATGTGGGGTGCCGCCAATCGGGACCCCGGGCATTTCGACGATCCCGGCGCGATCGATCTCGATCCGGCGGCGCGGCGGTCGCACCTGGCGTTCGGCAAGGGCCTGCACCTGTGTGTCGGGGCGACATTGGCACGCTTGCAGGCGCGCCTCGCGGTCGAGCATCTGCTGCGCTCCACGACCGCTTTCCGGGTCGATCTGACGCAGACGGCGTGGGAGCCCGGGGTTCTCGTCCGTCGTTTCACCACGCTGCCGCTGACGATCACCCGCTGACAGCAGAATCCCGACTTCCGCTCGCTCAGCAGCGCGATGGAACCGATATGCCGTCCGATGCGTCGAAGGAAGACCGAGGAACCCGGCCCGTCGCCGGACCGGTGATCGCCCATCGAACGGAGTACTTCATGGCCCGCGCCCTTCTGTTCCGGCTGCTGCTGACACTCGCGGTGAGTGCGCTCGCGTGCCTCCTGGTGTTCGCACCGGCCGCGGCAGCACCCACCACCGACACGCAACGCATCACGATCACGCTGATCTCCGACCACGAGCACAACGGCGCCGCAGCGTGGACGGACGCAGACGGAAGACTCCGCACACAGTCCGAAGTGCCGCTGTCGCAACGAGATCCAGACGGCAAGTTCAAGGCGTCGTTGGTGTACACGCGGGCCGCGGCCGAGGCACCGGTCGACGCGCTGTTCCAGTCCGGCGGGCGGTTCGCCCGGTGCGAGATCACCGTCGACGGTGAACGGGTCGCCGACCACACCGCGCACGGGTCCCGTCCGACGAGTTCATGTCATTCCGGTTGACGCAGCCCGGCGTGGGTTCCGACCCCGCGTCGGCGAGAGGAATCGCCACCGAGACCGTACTCTTGCACTCGTCATGAGCACCAGAACACAGCCGGTCGAGCGCCCGCGGGAGCGGTTGCGGGTCTTGGAGATCCGGCACGCGGAGTCCGAACCACCCGGCGCCTACGGACCCGCCCTGCACGCGATCACCGAGACGGCCACCCTGCGGATCTGGCGCGAACCCGCGACCGTCGATCCAGCGGATTTCGACGCCATCCTCGTTCTCGGCGGAGCGATGGGAGTCGGTGACGCGGACCGCATCCCGTGGATCGCCGACGAGATCGACCTGCTCCGCCGTGCCCGTGAACGCGGTGTGCCCATCTGGGGTGTCTGTCTGGGCGCGCAGATGCTGGCAGCGGCTCTCGGTGGCGAGGTGCACACGAGCGACATACCGGAACTCGGTGTACGCCGGGTGCGTCTCAACGACGCAGGGATGGCCGACCCGGTGTGGGGCGGGGCGGTCATCGCACCCGCACCACGCGACATCGACACAGTCCAGTGGCATTTCGACACGTTCACCCTGCCACCCGGGGCCACCCTGCTCGCGTCCTCCGACGCCTGCGTCAATCAGTTGTTCCGCGTGGACAACTGCTACGGAGTGCAGTTCCACCTCGAAGCCGGCGGCGATCTCGTCAGGGGGTGGCTGTCACACCAGGAATCACGGTCCGCGGTGGCCGAGGTCCTGGGTGAGTCGGCCACCGACCGCTTCCCGATCGACGCCGCGGCCGCCGAGAAAGTGACCGTGCCGACGGCGGAGGCAGTGATGCGGCGCTGGTTGCACGATGTCGTCGGCAGCGCACGGCCCCGCTGGTAACGTGCGGCCGATGACCCCGACGTGGACTCGTCGTACCGCGTGCGCGCTCGTCGCCGTGCTGACCGTCGGAGTGCTCGGCCTCGTCCTTCGCGTCGGCCCGGCCGTGGCCGTCCCGCTGCCGACCGTACCGCCTCCGGCGATCACCACGCCGGTCACCGATCACTGCCCGCACAAAGTCGCCACGCCTCCGGCCGTCGACGAATCCGAGGTCGTCGCACCGGGTTCGACGACCCCCACTCCCCTTCCTGTTCCCGCACCGGCCGTCGGCGGTGACCAACTCGCCGGTTGCGGGGTCATCGCCGATCCGTCGGCCGGTCCCGTTCCGCCGCGACTGACCTCCGCGGGTTGGTTGATCGCCGATCTCGAGTCCGGGCAGGTCATCGCAGCCAAGGATCCCCACGGCCGGTACCGGCCGGCGTCGACGATCAAGGTGCTGCTCGCACTGGTCGTCCTCGACGAACTCGACCTCGGCGCGCCGGTCGTGCCCACCGTCGAGGACTCGAGCACCGAGGGTGATTCCTGTGGCATGGGGCCCGGTGGTGTCTACACCGTTCGCGACGTGCTCACCGGACTCTTGCTCGTGTCCGGCAACGACTGCGCGAATGCGCTCGCGCGTCAGCTCGGCGGCGTCGACGCGACGCTCGAGAAGATGAATGACCGGGCCGCGCAGCTGGGCGCGACGGACACGCGTGCTGCCAGCCCGTCCGGACTGGACGCCGCCGGGATGTCCTCCTCGCCCTACGATCTGGCGCTGCTGTTCCGGGCCGCGATGACCGAGCCGACCTTTCGCGAGATCATCGCGATGCCCACGATCCGCTTCCCGGGTTACCCGCGGCGTCCAGATGTGCCGGGCGACAAGGATCATCCGCCCTACGACATGTACAGCACCAACCGCCTCCTCCTCGATGGGTATCCGGGAATGCTCGGCGGCAAGACCGGTTACACCGACGACGCACGGAAGACGTTCGTGGGTGCCGCCGAACGCGACGGCCAGACGGTGATCATCGTGCAGATGTTCGGCCTGTCCGTCGACGGGGATCCGTACTGGGACCAGGCGAAGGCGATGTTCGACTACGGATTCCGAACCGACCCCGCCATCTCGGTGGGCCGCCTCGTCGAGCCGTCGGCCGCGTCCGGACCGACCTCGACACCAGCGCCGACGCAGACCGAGAACCGCGCCGTCGCAACAGGTTCCGACCAGGCGTCGTCGACCTCCGTCCAGATCCTCATCGGGCTCGTGGCCGCACTCGCGGCGGTCATCCTCCTGCTCATCGGGTTGAAGCTCGCCGGACGCCGCTGATCAGACGACCAGCGCCGGAGGTCAACGCCGCCGAAGGGCTCCGATCAGCGCGGCCGCGACTGCGCCCAGTCCGACGGCGGCCGCGAGGGCGCCGGGCCGGGGCGCCGGGCTCACCTCGACCGTCGGCGAAATCTGGACCGGCCGGTGCAGTTCCGCGTCCGGCTCTTCCACCACCTGGTACTTGCTGTTGATGGGGTCGGTCGCGCACCACGCGGTGGCATACAACACGATCCGCGACGCAAGGTACGCGAAGACGAACACACCGAAGATCGGACCGAACGCCACCCCGGCCGGCGAGCCCAGGACCGACTGGAGATACAGCCCGCCAAGGGATTTCATCAGCTCGAACGCGATCGCGATGACCAGTCCGGCCTTCATGGCGTGCGTCATCGGCAGCGGCACCAGCGGTAGCCGCGCCAGCACGAAGGTGAAGAGCAGCCAGCTGGCGAACACCGACACGACGATGGCGACGGCCCGCACCACGACCGGGGCCCATGACGCGTCGTCGAGGCCCACCCAGGAGAGCATCGTGGTGGTGAGCCCGCTGTTGCCCAGCGTCGTCAGCGCCATCGTCACGGCGAAGGCCATGCCCAGCAATGCGAACGTGAGGAGATCCCACACCTTCGACAGCACGGGGTTGCGGTCGACGCGACCCCCGTACATCTCGGTGAAGGCCACCCGGACGCCGGAGATCCACCCGATCCCGGTGAAGGCGGCACCGATCAGACCGACGATCCCTACCGCGGCGCGGGAGGAGATCGCCGAATCGATGACCTCACTGAGCTGCTCGCCCATCTTGCCGGGCGCGGCGTCGACAACCGCCTGTTGCAGGTCTTCGAGCAGCTGTGGCTGATTCGCCAACACGAACGCGGCGACCGAGAACACCACCATGATGATCGGGACGAGCGCGAGGATGCCGTTGAAGCTGATGGCCGCCGCATACACGTTTCCGCGCCGGTCGTTGTAGCGTTCGACGGTCTGCACCAGGTGCTCGACGGCGGGCCACTTCTCCCGCGCCGCGGCGAAGGCCGACTTGCCCTTGTCGACGGTCGTCATCCCTTTGTCCACCGCCGATTTCGCCGTGTCCACCGGTGATCTCGCCGAGTCGCGCGCGGAGGTCATGGATCGCCTTCCTGGTCGGATCGCGGGACGGCGTCCGGCGGATGCGGTCTCACCGGCCAGGCGCCAGGAACCCCACCTTGTCATAGACCGACGCCAGCGTCTCGGAGGCGATGGCACGCGCGCGGGCCGCGCCCCGAGCCAGGATGGCGTCGAGTTCGGCCGGATCGGACAGGTACTCCTCGACCCGCCCGCGCAGCGGGGTGACGAACTCGGTCAGCACCTCCGCGGTGTCGACCTTCAGGTCGCCGTATCCCTTGCCCTCGTATTTGGCGACCAGATCGTCGACGCCGACACCGGACAGGGCCGACTGGATGGTCAGCAGGTTGGAGACACCAGGCTTATCGACGACATCGAACCGGATCTCCGAACCGGTATCGGTGACAGCCGACCGGATCTTCTTCGCCGAACGTTTCGGATCGTCGAGCAGATTGATCAGACCCTTGTCGGTCTCGGCGGATTTGCTCATCTTGGCCGTCGGGTTCTGCAGGTCGTAGATCTTGGCGAACTCGGCGACGATGTGCGCCTGGGGCACCTTCAGCACCTTGCCGAACCGGGAGTTGAATCGCTGGGCGAGGTCGCGGGTGAGTTCGAGATGCTGCCGCTGGTCCTCCCCGACCGGAACCCGATCGACCTGAAAGGCGAGGATGTCCGCGGCCATCAGGATGGGGTAGGTGAACAGGCCGACGCCCGCCGCGTCGACGCCCTGCTTGGCCGACTTGTCCTTGAACTGGGTCATCCGGCTGGCCTCGCCGAAACCGGTGATGCACGACAGGACCCACGTCAGCTGGGCGATCTCGGGGATGTGGGACTGCACATAGATCGTCGACCGCTCGGGGTCCACACCGACGGCGAGCAATTGCGCGACGCTCAGGCGGGTGCGTTCGGCGAGGACCTTGGGGTCGAACGGCACCGTGAGTGCGTGCATGTCCGGGATGAAGTAGAACGCCTCGAAGTCGTCCTGCAAGGCCACCCACTGCCGGACCGCACCGAGATAGTTCCCGAGGTGGAAGGAGTCACTCGTCGGCTGGATACCGGACAGCACACGCGGACGGGTCGGCATTGACTCGGCCGCGGGCTCTCCGTTGCGCTCTACGTCGCTGGTCATGACGCCCAGTTTGTCAGACCCGGTCACTCGTACCGCACGGTGACCGGAGCGTGGTCGGACCAGCGGAGGTCGTAGGCCGCCGCACGTTCCACCTCGGCCTTGGTCGCCCGGCCGGCCAGCATCTTGTTGGTGAGCTGATAGTCGATCCGCCATCCGGAATCGTTGTCGAAGGCCTTACCGCGCCACGACCACCACGAGTAGGGCCCGGCGTCGTCGGGAAAGAGTTCGCGCATGACGTCGCGCCACCCGGCGGCGAGCAGGTCGGCCACCCAGGCCCGTTCGTGCGGTAGGAAGCCGGGGCTCTTGAGATTGCCCTTCCAGTTCTTGATGTCGGCTTCGGCGGGCGCGATGTTCCAGTCGCCACCCACGACGACGTGGCGGCGTCGACGGACCAACCGATCCAGGTACGCGCCGAACTCGCGCATGAAACGGACCTTCTCGTCGTGCTTGGCGATGTCCTTTTCGGCGTCGGAGAGCGCGGCACCCTTGGGCAGGTACAGGCTTCCCGCGGTCAGCGGTCCCAGGTCGGTGTCGACGTCGACTTCGAGATAGCGGCCGAGGTCGTCGAACTCCGCGCTCCCGAATCCGACGCGCACCGCCGACGGCGCGCTACGTGTCAGCACACCGACGCCCGCGTGGCCCTTCACCGAGGACTCGCTCATCGTCAGATGCCATCCGGTGTCGAGCACCGGCGCCAGCGCGTCGCGGGCGAGTTCCTCGCTCGCGCGGACCTCCTGCAGCAGGACCACATCCGGTCCAGATGTGTCGAGCCAGGGCAGCAGGCCGCGGTTGGCCTCCGACCGATGTTTGACCGCTGCGCGGATTCCGTTGACGTTCACCGTGGAGATCGTGAGTGGCACGGGGCCACATGCTACGGCGGCTGTCCGACAGCCCATTGGCCGTGATCGCGCCACTCGAACGACGTCAAAAAAAGGTAAGGCAACCCTTGTGCGGACACCCTAAGATATGTAAGCATTGCCTAATCCAGGCACGAAGGTGAGTTTCCGAGATGTTCGTTTGCATATGCCGCGCCGTCACCGTGGACGAGGTCCATGCGCACTGCGATGCGGGCGCGTACACGGTCGACGCGATCAGCGACCGCTGCGGCGCGGGCGAAGGCTGCGGGACCTGCCTGGACGAACTGCACACCATCCTGAGCGAAAGGGCGTCAACCGCGACGACCGCTGCATGACCTGACCTCCGAGCCGACGAACCTCGCGCGAGACGACGCGCGGGGGGTTTTGTCGTGTTACGGTTCGACCGGACACACACGGGAAATGGGAGGCAGACAGATGCGTGGCGACCCCGAGGTCATCGACCTGCTCAACGAACAGCTCACGAGTGAGCTGACCGCGATCAACCAGTACTTCCTGCACGCGAAGATGCAGCAGAGCTGGGGTCTCACCGAGATCGCCGCGAAGACACGGGCCGAGTCGATCGAGGAGATGACTCACGCCGAGGTCCTGACCGATCGCATCCTGTTCCTCGACGCCCTGCCCAACTATCAGCGCCTGCTGCCGCTGCGCATCGGGCAGTCGATCCGGGAGCAGTTCGAGTCGGACATGTCGATCGAGGTCGAGGTGGTGGAACGACTCCGCCCCGGAATCGCGATGTGCCGGTCCAAGGGCGACATCACCAGCGCCAACCTCTTGGAGCAGATCCTCGCCGACGAAGAGGAACACATCGACTATCTCGAGACGCAACTCGAGCTGATCAACAAGCTCGGCGAGCAGCTCTACCTGTCGAAGACCATCGCCACACCGCCCACGAACGGCTGATTGCACCGACTCGACGACACGAGGGCCGACCGGACTCATCCGGTCGGCCCTCGTCGTAGGTAGGACGGCCGCGCTCGTTCAGGACCCGACGGGCTGGTGCCGCGCCTGGCGCCGCGCGGTCGCGAGGGCCACGACGGTGACCGCGATACCCGCCACCGCGAGCATCACCCCGACCACCGACGGCGCCAGATATCCGTAGCCGGCACTGACCACCACGCCACCGAGCAGCGCTCCGGCCGCGTTGGCGATGTTGAGCGCGGAATGGTTCAGGGCCGCGGCCAGAGTCTGTGCATCGGCCGCCACATCCATCAGCCTGGTCTGCAGCGCGGGTAGCATCATCGATCCCGTGAGCGCCACGAGGTAGGTGAGGATCAACGCTGCCCAAGCATTCTCGGCCAGCACCGCAAAAGCGCCGAGGGAGAGTGCGGTGGCGGTGAGTCCGCCGAGGATCGCCACCGCCACGCTGCGGTCGGCGACATAACCGCCGACGAAGTTGCCGGTCACCATTCCCAGTCCGTACAACATCAGGGCGAACGGCACGACCGACACCGACAGCCCGGTGTCGGTGGTCAGCGCGGAGTTGAGATACGTGTAGAACGCGAACATCCCACCGAACCCGACGGTTCCGATGACCAGTGTGAACCAGACCTGGGACCGCTTGAGTGCACCGAGCTCGGTGAGCGGGTCGGTGGTCTTCATCCCGGTGAGCGTGGGAAGCACCCGGATCAGCGCGACGACGGTGGCGATTCCGATCACGACCACGATCGCGAACGCGGACCGCCAGCCGAACGTCTCGCCGAGCCAGGCGGCCGCCGGTACGCCGAGGACGTTCGCGACGGACAGACCGAGCATCACCTATCCCACGGCCTTGCCACGGTTGCGCGGGCCGGCCAGATGAGCGGCGACCAGAGCCGCGACCCCGAAGTAGGCGCCATGCGGGAGGCCGGCGACGAACCTCGCCACCAGCAGCAGACCGTAATCCGGCGCGAGGACGGTCGCGAGGTTGCCGACCGTGAACGCCACCATCAAGCCGATCAGAAGCGTCCGACGGGACATCCGCGCGGTGAGCGCCGCGATCAGCGGCGCACCCACCACCACACCCATCGCGTAGGCCGAGATGACATGTCCGGCAGTCGGCTCCGAGACACCGAGCGATCCGGCGATGTTGGGCAGGAGGCCCATGGCGACGAACTCGGTCGTCCCGATCCCGAATCCACCCAGCGCAAGGGCGAGGATCGTCCACCGACGCACCCGGCGGGACACCTCGGCCGATTCGGCCCGCGCGGGGCTGCGGACTTCCCCGGCGGTGGACGGACCCGTCAGTGAAGGGTCGGCCGGGGCTTCGGTCGTCGAGAGAGCATCAGGCACGGTTGATGCCAACCCGCGCCCGTCAGCGCTGATTCCTCAGCCGGTGGTGAGTTCATTCACAAGCGCAGTGTCCTGAGCATCGCGCGGGGTGTCAGTCGCCGGCTTCGGAGCCCCCATCGCTGTCGGGCTCGGACGGGTCTGGGGAGGGCCCGTCCGGATCCGAAGCCGTGTCGGACGAGCCGGCCCTCTCGCCGTCCTCTCCCCCGTGACCGTCGGTTCCAGACGTCTCGACATCGCTTCCCGAGGGATCGGTGACGGCCGGCGAGTCGTCGTCTCGAGGCGGGGCAGGCGCGGGGTCCGCGTCGGGCGTATCGGTCTCGGCATCGTCGCCCGTGTCGGCCCCCGACGACGTGTCGGTCGTGTCGCCCACCGGGGGCTGCCCGGCCGGTGACGGGTCGGTGGCATCCGGTTCGGCAGCCCGGGCCGCCGACGGCTCGGACGAGGGGCCGGACCCGCCCACTTCTTCAGCGCGGACCGGCCCCACGGACTCGTCGGGTACGGCCGCCAGTCGCGCGAACGTGGACGATCGCAGGTGCGACGTGTCCGCCGCGAGAATCGAGACGGCGCCGCCCTCCGACGCCACCGGCCCGATGATCGCGCCCGCCCAGTACCGGACGAAATTGACCGGCAGCAGGACGATGCTGCGCACGCTGGCAGCCAGGGCGCTGACACCGCGCACGAACCGAGCCGGTGTCGCGGTGACGATGCCCTGCAGGATGTCCTCGAAGACGAAGATGTCGGGTAGGTATGCGCCGTACCCGAGACGTGGGAGTGGCGGCAGCAAGCCCTGCACCAGCCGGACCACCGGCTGCAGATTCGCCAGTTCGATGCCGAACGGAAGCCCGATGGTCGGGCGATCCGACAGGAAATCGCCGATGGTGCCCCGGTAGCCGAGGTCACGAGCCCAGCCCTGGACGAGCTCGGCGAACGCCGAGCTCGCGCCGACCATGCAGACGCCGTCCGCACAATCAACCGGGCGATTCGTCCACGTGTATCCCGACACCAGAGGGTTACCCGACATCTGCTCGGGATACAGGAAATGTTTGACCTGGTAGCCGAGGATGCCGTCGATG
Organism: Gordonia sp. NPDC057258; assembly: GCF_042668985.1. Taxonomy (NCBI): domain Bacteria; kingdom Bacillati; phylum Actinomycetota; class Actinomycetes; order Mycobacteriales; family Gordoniaceae; genus Gordonia; species Gordonia sp. NPDC057258. The sequence goes on along the minus strand of NZ_JBHUXZ010000013.1, from coordinate 29,123 downwards.
GCGCCGATCGGGTCGTAGACGGGATCGGGCAGATCGCAGATCGGGTCGCCCTCGATGCACACCGACACGACCCGGTCATTGACCGTCCCGAAGCCGGCGTCCGTACTGTCGGCACCACGCGACCCCGACATGGTCAGACCCGGGATGATCCCGATCAGCGACAACTCGATACCTCGCCCGGTCTTGTCACCGGCCTGCCGCGGATCCGAATACAGCTCGCCCGACACCCCGACGTCGGAGATCACGACGTCGTCGCTGGGATCGTCGGGCGTGTTCGCGACATCGAACTTCCGGCCGTTGCCGATACCGGCGAGCACGTCTCCAGCGATGCGCGCCCCTTGCGAATAGCCCGTCACCACCACCGGCGCCTCGGACCCGCACGCTTCTCGATACGACGAGATCGCCGACGCCGTCGATGCGATTCCCTGTTCGGTGCTGCGGTCGTACCCCGTCGCTCCGAGCGGCCATATGGTTGCCGGGTAGGGAGCGTTGATCACCTCATAGTCCTGCTTGCGGTACCGCTCCTTGACGCCCTCGAGCAATAGCGACTCAGCGTCGACGGTCCCCCCGACCACCACGACGGCACCGCTGCACGAGGGGCCGCCGGCTGTCGCCGCCGCCACCCCCGTGAAGCCGAATGCGGCGAGGGTCGACATCGTCGACATCCAGGCGACCAACAGAGCGACCCGTCGGGTCCGGAGATGAGCCATCACGGCCATGAGCGCTCCTGTGCGAACCCGGACCACCTGAGCGGAGCATTCCGGTGCAGCCGGGGCTGGTCGAACAGTAGATCCGCGATTGCGGAATCGACAGCACGCTGAGCGTCGCTAACTACCTTGACCAGCTGTTTTGTATCTGAACACACCCGATTTCACTCGGTCGGAGGACAGCCACCGGCACCCTTCCGGTGCACTTCTCAAGGGTTGGGCGCGGCCTGACCGGGACGGTTCTCGGGCCCTCACATCCGTGTTATATCCTTGTCGCCAGGTCATGAGTATCAGCGCGAAGCCCCGGCTGGCTGATCGGCAACCCTCCTTCCGCGGTGGGGTGCTCCGGGTGATGACCGGGTTGCGGGATCGCAGTGGCGATCCCCGGCAAGCGCGGGTCCGAAGGTCGGACCCCAACAGGGTCGAGTTGCCCTGCCGACCGTAGAAAGTGATGAATCGCCATGTCTGATGTCCCTGACGGCACCCTCGACAGCAACGATCCCAGCGAGAACTGGAGCTTCGAGACGAAGCAGATCCACGTCGGGCAGTCCGCGGACGCGGTGACCAATGCCCGTGCGCTGCCGATCTACCAGACGACGTCGTATGTCTTCAACGACACCCAGCACGCAGCCAATCTCTTCGGTCTCGCCGAACCGGGCAACATCTACACGCGCATCATGAATCCCACGCAGGATGCCGTCGAGCAGCGGATCGCCGCGCTCGAGGGCGGCGTCGCCGCGCTGCTCGTCGCATCGGGACAGGCCGCCGAGACCTACGCGATCCTCAACGCCGTCGAGACCGGCAGGCACGTGGTGTCCAGCCCCCGCCTCTACGGCGGCACGTACAACCTCTTCCACTACACACTGCCCAAGCTCGGGGTCGAGGTGAGCTTCGTCGAGGACCCCGAGGACCCGGCGTCGTGGCAGGCCGCCGTCAAGGACAACACCCGCGCGTTCTTCGGTGAGTCGATCTCCAACCCCAACAACGAGATCCTCGACATCTCGGGGATCGCGGAGGTCGCGCACCGCAACGGCGTACCCCTCATCATCGACAACACCGTCGCCACCCCCTACCTGATCAGCCCGCTGGCCCACGGCGCCGACATCGTCGTGCACTCGGCGACGAAGTACATCGGCGGTCACGGCACCGCGATCGGCGGCGTCATCGTCGACGGCGGCACCTTCGACTGGCGGGTCCAGCGCGACGGGAAGGACCTGTTCCCCGGTTTCACCACGCCGGACCCGAGCTACCACGGTGCCGTCTTCGCCGACCTGGGCGCGCCCGCCTTCGCACTCAAGGCACGCGTGCAGTGGTTGCGCGACACCGGCGCGGCGATCTCCCCGTTCAACGCGTTCCTTCTGGCACAGGGCCTGGAGACGCTGAGTCTGCGCATCGAGCGCCACGTCGCCAACGCGCAGAAGGTCGCCGCCTTCCTCGAGGCACACCCGCAGGTCGAGTCCGTGGCGTACGCGGGCCTGGAGTCCTCGCCCTGGTACAAGCGCGGTCAGGAACTGGCCCCGAAGGGTCAGGGTGCGATCATCGCCTTCGAGATCCAGGGCGGAGTGGACGCCGGCAAGAAGTTCGTGGACGCGCTCAGCCTGCACAGCCACGTCGCCAACATCGGCGATGTGCGGTCGCTGGTCATCCACCCCGCCTCGACCACCCACAGCCAGCTCACCCCCGAGGAGCAGCTCGCCGCGGGCGTGGCCCCGGGACTGGTCCGGCTCGCCGTGGGCATCGAGGGAATCGACGACATCTTGGCCGATCTCGAACAGGGATTCGCGGCGGCCAAGTGAAACAGGTGAGGCAGCTTTGTCGGTGAGTATCGACCTGAATGCGACAGCATCTGATCAGCCCGACTGGGAGACCCTCCCGGACGGGGAACTCGTCGGCATCCCCATCGGCTCGTTGCCTCTCGACAGCGGAGCACGGATCGACGACGTCACCCTGGCGTTCCAGCGCTGGGGGACGTTGTCGCCGTCCCGCGACAACGTCATCCTCACGCTCCACGCACTGACCGGCGACTCGCACGTCACCGGACCCGCCGACGCCGACCACGACTCGGCCGGATGGTGGGACGGGCTGATCGGCCCGGGACAGGCCATCGACACCGACGAATGGTGCGTCATCTCCGCCAACGTCCTGGGCGGATGCAAGGGCTCTACGGGTCCGGGCTCCATCGCCCCCGACGGTCGGCCCTGGGGCTCACGCTTCCCGCAGATCACCGTGCTCGACCAGGTCCGCGCCGAGGTGGCACTGCTGGACCGCCTCGGAATCCGCAGCGTCGGTGCGGTTCTCGGCGGTTCGATGGGCGGCGCCCGCGCGCTCGAGTGGGCCATCGAGTACCCCGACCGCGTCCGCAGCGCCCTCGTGCTCGCCGTCGGCGCCCGCGCGACCGCGGATCAGATCGGTATCCAGTCCGCACAGATCGCCGCGATCAAGGCCGACCCGGACTGGTGCGGCGGCGACTACCACGGCACCGGCCGGATTCCGTTGCAGGGCATGGGGATCGCGCGTCGGATCGCCCATCTCATGTACCGCAGCGAGCCGGAGCTCGACTCCCGCTTCGGCAACGACGCCCAGGGCGACGAGAATCCCCTGACCGGCGGGCGCTACGCGGTGCAGAGCTATCTCGACCACCAGGCGTCGAAGCTGATGTCCCGCTTCGACCCGGCCAGCTACGTCGTCCTCACCGAGGTCCTCAACCACCACGACGTCGGCCGTGGTCGCGGCGGAGTCGCCAAGGCGCTCAACAATTGCCGCGTTCCGGTGATCGTCGGGGGGATCGACTCCGATCGTCTCTACCCGATCCGGCTACAGGTCGAACTCGCCGACGAACTGGGCAACTGCGTCGGCGGACTCCAGGTCGTCAACTCCGAGACCGGCCACGACGGATTCCTGACCGAATTCGATGCCATCAGCGATCTACTCAAGCGCACGGTCGAACTCGCGCGTCGCGACGCCTGACGGACCTGTCGGCGGCGTCCCGTCAGCGCGGCGCCGGCACCGACGGGACCGGGCTGCCGGACCGAGGTACCGGGGTCACCGGTGAGCCCGACTCCCCGTCAACGGATTTCCCCGGTTCGGGTACACCCGGAATCTCAGTCGACCCGGTGGCGCGGGTGCTGCTCGGCCGCGGCGGGCCGCTGGGCGCGGAGCGCAACGTCGACGTCGAGTACGTGGGCGGCGGCGGAGTGGGCGCCACACTCGGCGGACGCATACCCGGGGGCAGCAGGTCCGGCGGGATCGTCGGTGTCGAACCGGGCGGGAAGGTCAGGTCCGGCCACGGGAACGGCGAGAGAGTGCGGGTGCTGGTACTCGTGGACGGCCGCGTCGGCGGCAACTCCGTCGTCGCCCATGCCGGCGGGTCGTTCCAGCCGGTCTCGGGCGCGGGCCGTTGCGTCGGAACGGGAGTGACGACGGTGGGCTCGACGGGTTCGGCCGGGATTCGGGTGATCGGCTGAGAGGTGGACCGCGGGGTGGACGGCGGCTCCTCCTCGCTGGTCGCCGCCGCGGGGGGCACACTGCTCACCGACGGCTGCGGCTCGACGGCCGGACGGTCGGCGAACGACGAGCTCACCGCGTAGATCGTCATCAACGTGGCCGCGATGACCGCCCCGGCAACCGCAATCGGGGTCGCGGAAAGCCACTCGCGCTGCGGCTTGCCACCGATGAACGCCAGACGCGCTGCGCCCGAATAACTCTGGAGGGCCAGCAAGGCTGCGCCGGTGGCCACGACCAGCTCCGGCGCCGTCGGGTTCACGACCTCGAGCTCATGCTCTGCCGCGATCGCGCGCACCGCGGGGAGGTTGGCGAGTCCGCCGATGAACACCACCGCGTCCGGTCGGACGCCGCGTGACCTGACGGCCGCGACATAGCGGGCGAACACCTCTTTCGCATCACCGATCATCGGCGCGATCGCCTGCTCGACCTGGGTCGCGGACAGCGCCACACGACCGGTGTTCGCCGAGACCGCGACGACCGACTCGGCGGCCGCGACGCCGCCGTAGGCGATCTCCTCTTTCGCGGTCCGGCACGCGCTGCGCAACTCGCTGCGCTCCGCCCGCGTCCGAGTGGCGTCGCCCAGGACGGGATTGTCGGCGGTCAGCTGGTCGACGATGGACCGGTCGAGACGACGACCGCTCAACACGGTCGAGTGCTCGGCGTCGCCGATGCGACCCTCGCGGGGATCGACGGTGTAGAGCGACATGCCGGTGTCGCCGCAGTCGACGACAACGGCCGCGGAGAAACGGTCGATCTCCCCGGTGTCGGTCAGGTAGGCCAGCACGGCCTCGTCTTCGCCGGCGAGACGGACCTGACGCCGGGGTCCGCTGCCCCGTGAACGCAACTGCCGACGCTGGCTCCCCGTGCGTGCGGCGACCCCGATCGGGCCCACTCGCGTCCCGGTCTCGCGGGCGGCGCTGAGCATCACGTCGATCCCGGCGTTGACCCGGCCGGCAGAGTCGAGGCCGTCGGTGGGATCCACGTCGATCACGCGGGAATCGACCACACTGCGACCGAGATCGTCACGCGTCAAGAGGACGTAGTGGATCATGCCAGCCCCTGCTGACACGCCCATGGACGTCACTTCATTCACGGTGCCGTCGGTTGGTGATGCGGTGATACAAACTCCAGCGGTCGGTGTGTCTGCGCAGAGCAGCGGAAAATTGCCTGGTTGAGCGCATGACTGGTTCGCCAGGTCACGCTCAGGTCTCTATTGTAATCAATCCGTGCCCAAAGAGTCGATCGACGCCGCCAGCCACAGCATCACGCCGCCGACCGTGGCCATCGCCGTCACGTCGAACGATTTGCCCCTGACCTGCAACAGACCTGCCTGCGACGACGGGATGAAGGCACGGAGTACGGCTCCGACGAGCAGAGCCGCCCCGAAGACGAAGGACCCACGCCGCCAGCGATCGAACATCACGAGCAGCGCAGCGGCCAACACACCCAGCATCACCAGCAGGTACGGGAGCTGGACGAGCACCGCCCGCAACCGGGAGGAGTCGGCGGCACGACGCCCCCGGTGTCCGGGACGGGCGTCCGCGGTGCCGGGCGACTCGGAGTGAGCGGACTCACTCTGGTGCTCCTCTCGGGTCACGCGTCGCTGCCACTCCCCGAGGCGAGCATCTGCTCAGCGCGTTCGACCACATTGACCAGCAGGAACGCCCGCGTCAGCGGACCCACACCACCGGGGTTCGGCGAGACGTGGCCCGCGACCTCCCAGACATCGGGATGAACGTCGCCGGCGAGACGACCCTCGTCAGTACGGCTGACGCCCACGTCGACCACCGCGGCGCCGGGCTTCACCATGTCCGCGGTGATGAGGTGCGGCACGCCTGCGGCGGCGATCACGATGTCGGCGCGCTCGATCTCCGACGCCAGGTCGGTGGTACCGGTATGGCACAGGGTGACCGTCGCGTTCTCGCTCCGGCGGGTCAGGAGCAGCCCGATGGGCCGGCCGATGGTGACCCCGCGCCCGACCACCGTGACCCGGGCGCCGGCCAGCGGGACGTCGTAGCGTCGCAGGAGGTGGATGACCCCGCGCGGGGTGCAGGGCAGCGTCGACTCCTTGCCCAGCACCAACCGCCCGAGGTTGATCGGGTGGAGTCCGTCGGCGTCTTTCAGCGGGTCGATCCGCTCGAGGGCGGCGTTCTCGTCGAGATGCTTGGGCAGCGGCAACTGCACGATGTAGCCCGTGCAGGCCGGATCGGCGTTGAGCTCGTCGATCGCCGCGTTGAGCTGCTCGGTGGTGGCATCGGCCGGCAGGTCCTTGCGGATGGAGGCAACGCCGATGCGGGCGCAATCGGCGTGCTTTCCCTTGACATAGGAGTGCGAACCCGGATCGTCGCCGACCAGAACGGTACCCAGACCAGGCGTGATACCCGCCAGCCTGAGCTTCTCCACCCGCTCGGCCAGATCAGCGAAGATCTCGTCGCGTGTGGTCTTGCCATCGAGTCGTATCGCGGTCACGCCGACATTCTTCCACGGCGCTACTGTCGGAACGGTGACCGTGGTCCGCAGCGACGTCGACCTCGCCCGCGCGGCGATCGCACCCCACCTCCGTCGAACGCCGACGCTGCGCACGACCATCGACACCGTCGACGGGCCGGTCGAGGTGGTTCTCAAACTCGAGTACACCCAGCTCGGCGGGTGCTTCAAACCGCGCGGCAGCCTCTGGGCAACGCTGCACGCCCAAGACCAGGGGTTGCTGACCGACGCCGGTGTGCTCGTCGCCTCCGGCGGCAACGCCGCGATCGGCGCGACAATCGCGGCGCGGATCGTCGGCGTGCCGGTCACCGTGGTGATCCCCGAGACCGCGCCGCCGGTCAAGATCGACGCGCTGCGCGCCGCGGGAGCGCGCGTCCATCTCATCGGACGGCGTTATTCCGAGGCCGCCGACGCCGCCGTCGCGCTGGCGGAGCAGACCGGCGCGCTCGCGCTGCACGCCTACGATCTGCCCGATGTCGTCGCGGGCGCCGGCACGATCGGCCTCGAGATCATCGACGACGTGCCCGGACCGCTCACCACGGTTGTCTGTGTGGGCGGGGGCGGGCTACTGGCGGGCCTCACCGCCACACTGCGCCCGGGCGACCGCATCGTCGGCGTCGAACCACTCGGTGCGTCGTGTCTGCATCAAGCCCTCGCCGCGAGAGCTCCCGTACCCGTCGAACTCGAGAGCATCGCCGCGGACTCGCTCGGCGCCACCAGCGTCGGCGAGCTCTGTTGGAAGGCCGTCGCCGGGAACCCGGCGGTCGGCAGCGTCCTGGTGACCGACGAGCAGATCATCGCGGCGCGACGGATGCTCTGGGACACCCACCGCATCCTCGTCGAACACGGCACCGCCACCGCGGTCGCCGGTGTGGTCTCGGGAGCTGTTCGGCCGCAACCCGATTCGACGCTGTGCATCGTGCTCTGCGGGGCCAACACCGCGCTCGCCGTGTGACCGGCGCGATCGCGCGCATCTGCGACGGTCGTCACCGACTACGCTGGCACCATCATGTTCCGAATCATGTTCTACCAGCCGTGCATCCCGCCGAACACCGGCAACGCGATCCGGCTGGCCGCCAACACAGGGTGCGAACTGCACCTCATCGAACCGCTGGGGTTCTCGATGTCCGACGCACAGGTGAAGCGCGCGGGACTCGACTACCACGAGATGGCCAATGTCACCGTGCATCCGAACCTGGTGACCGCCTGGACGACGCTGAAGCCGGAACGGGTCTTCGCGTTCACCGCCCATGCCGAGCGCTACCACACCGACGTCGACTACCAGCCGGGCGACGTGTTGCTGTTCGGCCCCGAGCCGACCGGGCTACCGGCGGAGGTCCTCGACGAACCCGAGGTGACCGACCGCGTCCGCATCCCGATGCTCGCCGGACGTCGTTCCCACAACCTCGCCAACGCCGCGAGCATCGTCGTCTACGAGGCGTGGCGGCAGCACGGTTTCGCCGGCGCGGTCTGATCAGCCGACGCGGTAGCGCTTGGTGCGTGCCGTGGCACCGCCGATGAGCGCGATCTTGCTCTTCGGGACCCGGCATCGCTCTTCCTGTTTCTTCGTGAACACCGATCCGTCTCGGACCTCCCGGCGCGTCCGCCGGAGGACTACTGCCAATCCCGGGATCTGCTCCCCACCCGAAGATCCATGCGCTGCAGTCGATCTGCCACGACGGTCACAGCACCTTCGGCGTTCTGCACCCGGCCGCGGATCAGCAGAGCGGGTGCCGTCTGAGCGAGTACACGGTACCGCGCCCACAACCCGACCGAACACACCACGTTGACCATCCCGGTCTCGTCTTCGAGGTTGATGAAGGTCACCCCGGACGCGGTGGCGGGACGCTGCCGATGGGTCACCGCGCCACCGACCAACACGCGCGAACCGTCGGGCACCGACAGCAGGCGATCGGCGGCCAGCACACCCATCGCGTCGAGCCGGGGACGCAGGAACTGCGTCGGATACGACGTGGGGGTGATCCCGGTGGCCCAGGCGTCGGTGGCCGCCAGCTCGACGTCGGAGAGACCCGGAAGCGTGGGGGTCGCCTGCGCCGATTCCAGGGCCAGCTGGTCGTCGCGCACCGTCGCGGCGGCCCCGGCCTCCCACAGGGCCTGACGCCGGCTGAGGCCGAACCCGTCGAAGGCGCCGGCACCGGCGAGCCCCTCGAGTTCCTTGGTCGTCAACCGGGCGCGCCTGGAGAGATCGATGATGTCGAGGTAGGGGCCATCGGACCGACGGTCGACGATGCGCTGCGCCGCCTCCTCTCCGACGCCGCGCACCCCGTCGAGACCCAACCGGACATCGAGACCCTCGTTCTCCAGGGTGGCGTGCGCGAGTGAGGCATTGATGTCGGGGCGATGGACCGCGACATCGTGCCGTCGGGCGTCGGCCACCAGGGTCTGCGGTGAGTAGAAACCCATCGGTTGTGCCCGTAACAGCGCGGCGCAGAACGCCGCCGGGTGATGCAGCTTGAACCACGACGAGTAGAACACCAGCGACGCGAAGCTCTGCGAATGACTCTCCGGGAAGCCGAAATTGGCGAATGCGGCCATCTTCTCGAAGATGCGGTCGGCGATGTCCCCGGTGATGCCGTGCAGGTTCTCCATCCCCTCGTAGAAGCGTTGCCGCAGACGCTCCATCTTCTCCGGCGACCGTTTGGATCCCATCGCCCGGCGCAGCTGATCTGCCTCGGAGGCGTCGAAGCCGGCCACGTCGACGGCCAGCTGCATCAGCTGTTCCTGGAACAGCGGCACTCCCAGGGTGCGTTCGAGCGCCTTGCTCATCGACGGATGCTCGACCGTCACCGGCTCTTCCCCGTTGCGCCGCTTGATGAACGGATGCACCGAGCCGCCCTGGATGGGGCCGGGACGGATCAGTGCCACCTCGACGACGAGGTCGTAGAAGCAGCGCGGCTTCAACCGCGGGAGCGTGGCCATCTGCGCACGTGACTCCACCTGGAACACGCCGACCGAGTCTGCGCGACAGAGCATCTCGTACACTGCCGGTTCACCGAGGTCGAGGGTGGCCAGGTCGACGTCGATCCCCTTGTGTTCGGCGACCAGATCGATCGCGTAGTGCAGCGCGGAGAGCATGCCGAGGCCCAGCATGTCGAACTTGACCAGCCCGATGGCGGCGCAGTCGTCCTTGTCCCACTGCAGCACGCTGCGGTTCTCCATCCGCGCCCACTCCGTGGGGCAGACATCGGCGATCGGCCGGTCGCAGATCACCATGCCGCCGGAGTGGATACCCAGATGCCGTGGCATCCCGAGGATCTCGCCGGCGAGTTCGGCGACGTCGGCGGGAGCGGTGTCGGGCATCTTGGCCCAGGCGTCCTGCTGGCCGGGCGCGTACCCGAGCGCCCGGGCCATGTCCCGGATCGCCGACTTCCCTCGGTAGGTGATGACGTTGGCGACCTGCGCGCTGCGCTCCCGGGTGTAGCGGCGGTAGACGTACTGGATGGCCTCCTCGCGTCGGTCGGATTCGATGTCGATGTCGATGTCGGGCGGCCCGTCACGCTCGGGGGCCAGGAACCGTTCGAAGAGCAGCGTGTTGGCGACCGGGTCGACGTTGGTGATGCCGAGGGCATAGCAGACGGCCGAGTTGGCCGCGCTCCCCCGACCCTGGCACAGGATGTCGTTGTCCTTGCAGTAGTCGACGATGTCGGCGACGACGAGGAAGTAGCCGGGGAACGTGAGCGTCTCGATGATGGCGAGTTCGTGCTCGATCTGCCGATAGGCCTGCGGATGTTCGGCCGGGGTGCCGTACCGGCGGCGTGCCCGGGTCATGGTGAGCTCGCGCAGCCAGCTCGCCTCGGTGTAACCGTCGGGGACGTCGAACGGCGGCAACTGCGGCGCGATGAGGCCCAGCTGGAATGCGCAGTCCGCGGCGATGCCCACCGCGTTGTCGATGGCGTCGGGATGCGCGGGCAGCAGGCGGGCCATCTCGTCACCGCTGCGCAGGTGCGCTCCGGCGACCCCGGGCATCCACCCCGAGATGGTGTCGATGTCGGTGCGGGCCCGAACGGCGGCCATCGCCATCGCCAGCCGCCGGCGTCGCGGCGCGGCGAAATGGGCGCCGGTGGTGGCGACGGTCGGCACGCCCGCACCGGCGGCGAGGCCGGCGAGCACCGCATTGCGTTCGTCGTCGTCGGCCATGCCCTGCGCGGTCAGCTCGACGACGACGTTGCCGTGGCCGTAGGTCTCGATCAGTTCCCGCAGCGCCTGCTCGGCGGCCGGGATGCCGCCGCGATCGAGGGCGCGGCGCAGAGCACCCTTCCGGCACCCGGTGAGGATGAGCCAGTGCCCGCCACCGGCGCCGGCCAGGGCGTCGCGGTCGTAGCGGAGCAGTCCCTTCTCCCCGGCGACCATGTGCGCGGCGGCGATGGTCCGGGACAGGCGCCGATAGCCCTCACCGTCCCGGGCGAGGACCAGCAGATGCTCTCCCGGCGGATCGTTCTGACCCGTCCGAGCGACGTCGGGCTCCAGCGACAACTCGGCGCCGAAGACGGTCGGCATCTCGAACTCGCGGGCCGCCTCGGCGAAGCGCACGATGCCGTAGAACCCGTCGTGATCGGTGACGGCCAGGGCGCGGAGACCGAGTCGTTGCGCCTCCTCGACCAGCTCTTCCGGCATCGACGCACCGTCGAGGAAGCTGTACGAACTGTGCGCGTGGAGTTCGGCGTAGGACACCGCCGAGGAACCACGGGAGATGTCCTCGGCCTGATAGGCGCCGCGCTTGCGCGACCACGCCGGACTGTCACCCCCGTCGCCGGGAAACGGTGCCCATTCGCTGAGATCGGGGCCGAATTCGGTGCCTGGCCGGTCGGCGTTCCCGGGCGCTCGGCCCGCGAGCACCCGCTCCATCTCCGACCATGTCGGAGGCCCTTGATCCCAGCCCACTCACAGAGTTTATCGAACATGAGTTCGATACGACAGCGGGAGTGCTGCCCCCGTCGATCAGCTGTTGTTGACCCGGCCACGCTCGACGATGCCGGACCGACGGTCGGCCACCCGAGCGGGATCGAAGCCCGCCATCCATTCCACCGAGGTGGAGTGCTCCGCATCGAGCGCCGGACCGACGAGATGATCCTCGGCACGCCGATACGAGTCGAGCATCGTACGTACCGCGAGCTGATCACTTCCGGCGATGGACACCGCGAGGTCCATCGCCGAGGCCATCAGCTGATCATGGGCCACCACCTCGGTCACCAAACCGACCCGCAGCGCCGTCTGGGCATCGACGAACTCCCCGGACAAGCTCATGCGGCGCGCGAAACCCCGGCCGACCGCCTCCGGCAATCGGGACGTCAGACCCCAGCCCGGCAACACTCCGACCCGCGAATGGGTGTCGACGAAGCGAGCCCGTTCGGACGCGATCAGGACATCGCACGCGAGGGCGAACTCCAGACCACCGGTGGCCGCAACGCCGTTGACGGCGCCGATGATCGGCTTCGAGATGGGGCGCCACGGATGCCCGACGGGCACGTCCGCATGATCGAGCAGTCGAGCACTCTCGGTCGACGAGCCCAACTCGGTCAGATCCAGGCCGGCGCAGAATGCCGAGCCGGCGCCGGTGAGGATGACGACGTCGACGTCGTCGGCATGATCCGCGTTCGCCAACTCGGTTCGGAGAGCGTCGATCAGGCCGGAACTGAGCGCATTCCGGACCTCCGGACGGTTGAGGACGAGCGTACGCACTCTTCCGGATTGCTCGATCAACAGAGGCGGTTCGACCGGCGTGGACGTCTGATCACTGCTCATGCGCTGCCTTTCGGTTCGTCACCTGCGCGTGGCGCCGGGGTCAACCCGCCGACGGCGGACGCTCGGCGAGCCCGAGCCGCAGGTGTTCACTGTGGTAGACGGCCTCGTCGAGCAGTTGGGCCACATGACTGTCGTACAGGCTGTAACTGATCGACCGGCCCGATCGCGTGCCGGTGACCAGTCCGAGATTCCGGAGCAACCGGAGCTGATGGGAGACCGCGGACTGCTCCATGCCCACGGCGTCGGCGAGATCGGTGACCGAACGCGGACCGGAGCGCAACGCGGTGAGGATCAGCAATCGGCTCGGAGTCGCGAGCGCCTGCAGCGTGGTGGCGACATGCACAGCCGACTCCGGGTCGAGCCGCGCAGCCGGCCGCATCCCCTCGTCGATGCCGTGTCCCATGCAGCGAGATGCTACCGGTTGCTCTTCACATGAATATATCTTCATATGAACTGTTACTGTCAGGATCTGGTCGGCGGCAGACGGGAGACACGATGGGCGCGACGAGAGCGACCGACACGACGGAACGCGCGGCACCTGACGATGCACCGGGACAGCGAGCCGAACGCGGGAGCGTCGTCCCGCCGTCGTTGGTCCGGACCGGGCTCCGCCTGCCCGAGGTGCGCCGAGCGGGCATCGCGCTGGCTCTGTTCCTCGCGGGGTGGTTGCTCCAACTCGGCAACGCGCCCGAATGGTCGTGGTGGACCGCGTTTCTCGCGTGCTACCTGAGCGGCGGGTGGGAACCGACCCGGTCCGGCCTGCAGGAACTCCGGCAGCGACGACTCGACGTCGATCTGCTGATGATCGTCGCCGCCATCGCGGCCGCGTCGATCGGACAGGTCGTCGACGGCGCGCTGCTGATCGTGATCTTCGCGACCTCGGGCGCACTGGAGGTCGTCGTCACCCAGCGCACCGCCGACTCGGTGACCGCGCTGCTCGGGCTGGCCCCCGAGCGGGCCACCCGCCACGCAGCCGACGGCACGACACACGAGGTCGACTGTCGCGACCTCGACGTGGGACAACAGATCCTCGTCCGACCCGGTGAACGGATCGGCGCCGACGGAGTGGTCGTCCGCGGCCGGAGCGAGGTCGACCAGCAGGCGGTGACCGGCGAATCGGTACCCATCGTGCGCGAGGCCGGTGACGAGGTGCTCTCCGGCACCGTCAACGGCACCGGCGCCTTGATCGTCGAAGTATCACGTCCGGCGTCGGAGTCGGTGATCGCGCGCATCGCGACACTCGTCGCCGAGGCCTCCGAGACGAAGGCGCCGACCCAGCTCTTCATCGAGAAGGTCGAGCAGGCATACTCCGTGATCGTCGTGGTCGCCACACTTCTGGTGCTGGGTATCCCGATGCTGTTGTCCGACAGCGCCTTCGATGAGTCCCTGCGCCGAGCCATCGTGTTCATGATCGTGGCCTCACCCTGCGCTGTCGTCCTGTCGACGATGCCGCCGCTGCTGGCGTCGATCGCCAACGCCGGCCGTCACGGCGTCCTGGTCAAGTCCGCCGCGGTGATGGAGTCGGTCGGACGGACCTCCGTCGTCGCCTTCGACAAGACCGGCACCCTGACGGAGGGACGGCCCCAGGTCGTCGATGTGACGGCGCTCGATGGTCGCGAGCCGTCGGACGTACTGGCACTCGCCGCAGCGGTCGAGCACCCCAGCGAACACCCGCTGGGTCGCGCGGTCGCGACGGCCGCGGCCGACCGCGGGCTGGATGTTCAACCGGTCGACGACTTCCGGGCACTTCCCGGGCGCGGCGTCACCGGCACGGTCGGTGGACGCCGGATCACCGTCGAGCGCACCCTCGCCGCCTCGACCGGCACCGTGGTCGGTGTGCTCGTCGACGACGTGGAGATCGGTCGGGTCGAGCTCGTCGACCGTCTCCGGGACGATGCGGCCGACGCGGTACGTCTGATCGGCGACGTCACGTCGGGTCCCGTTCTGCTGCTGACCGGCGACCGCCCGTCGGTTGCGGCCGACGTCGCCGCCCGGACCGGCATCGACGAGGTGTACGCCGACCTCCTGCCGGAAGACAAGGTCCGGGTCGTCGGCGAGGCGGGCGGGCACGTGCTGGTGGTCGGCGACGGGATCAACGACGCACCGGCGCTCATCGCAGCCGGGACCGGCGTCGCGATGGGGCGCCGTGGTGCTGATCTCGCAGTTCAGACGGCCGACGCGATCATCGTGCGCGACGATCTCACCGCGGTCGCCGCACTGATCCGGTTGTCACGCCTCGCCCGTCGCTACGTGATCGCCAACCTCTGCATCGCGGCGACCGTGATCGTCGCCCTCGTGACCTGGGACCTGATCGGAACCCTGCCCCTCCCCCTGGCCGTGGCCGGGCACGAGGGTTCCACCGTGCTGGTCGCCCTCAACGGCGCACGTCTGCTCCGGAGTTCTGCGTGGTCGGGGTCTCGGGGTGCACAGTCGGCGTAATCGGACGCACAGTCGACGGTTTCGGGCGCACAGTCGAGTTCGCGGTGCTGACGCCGTCGTCGCGCCAGGCTTCGGTGATCGCCCAGATCGCGAGACCGAGACCCAGGATGATCCCGTGCGCGATGCGCACCGGCCCCGGCGCGAAGAACTGCGGGAGGAAGAGCAGGAGCCCGATCGCGGTCAACCGGACACCCCACCGTTGCGGCGACGCAGCCCGGCCGTCGTCCCGCACGAGCCGAACCGCCACCCACCCCAGCAGCACCCATCCGGCGACAAAGGTCACGAGCGGGACCGGCGACATCCGGAAATCGTCGGGAACCGCCATCGCGGCCGGATCACCACCCGAGGTGACCCACTGACCGACGGCGTTGAGCGCGAACGTCTCCGCGCCGTAGTACGGGAGGAGCAGACAGGTCGCGAGCCAGGCGAGCAGCTCGGTCGACCGTCGTCGCGGATCGTCGGCTCCCCGGCGCAGAGCGATGGCCAGGGCGACGAATCCGATCATCGCCGCCACATGTGCGGCGACCCAGCTCGGGGAGCCGAGATGCCGGGCGCCGGCGACTCCGACCTCCGGGCCGAAACCGCGCAGCAGCGGATACAGCAGGAAGGAGAGCGCCGCGAGACCGAGTAGTGCGGACCGAGGGGGCAGTGCGAGGCGAGAAGCGGGGTCCATGAGCCAGTCCGTTTCAATTCGTGAGCAGTGCTCTCACTATTAGAGAGCACTGCTCACGAATGGTCAACACCGGCGACTCGCGACGGGACGAACCGTTGCCATCGCCGCAAGTTGGTGTCACTCTGAGTACCAGACACATCCGCGGCCCGCGGGGCGCGGACAGCCAGCGGGCCGTCGGCCCGCCCATCTGATGGGATCTCTCACATGACGAGCTACTTCATCACCGGGGGCAGCGGATTCATCGGACGTCGCGTTCTCGATCGCCTCCTGACAGCCTCTCCTGACGACACGATCCACGCCCTGGTTCGCGAGTCGTCACGCGCGGCCTTCGTCGCGATGCTCGACGACCTCGGCGCCGGCGACCGCGTCACACCCGTGGTCGGCGACCTGACCGCGCCCGGGCTCGGCATCGCGCCCGACGCGGTGCCCGCGATCGACCATGTCATCCACCTCGCCGCGATCTACGACATGGCCGCCGATGCCGAGTCCCAGCGCGCCGCCAACGTCGTCGGGACCTCGCGCGCCGCCGACTTCGCGATCGCACACGATGCGCTGTTCCACCATGTCTCCTCGATCGCCGTGGCCGGTGACCACCGTGGGCGCTTCACCGAGATGGATTTCGAAGTCGGACAGGGATTTCCGACTCCGTACCACCGCACCAAATTCGAGGCCGAGCGCGTGGTCCGCGATCGTGAGGGACTCCGCTGGCGCGTCTACCGGCCGTCGATCGTGGTCGGCGACTCGCGCACCGGCGAGATGGACAAGATCGACGGTCCCTACTACTTCTTCGGCCACCTCGCGACGCTCGGCCGACTGCCCTCGATGCTGCGACTGCCGATGCCCGATCTCGGGACGCTCAACATCGTGCCGGTCGATTACGTCGCCGCCGCGATGGTCGCCCTCCTCGGCGTGAACCCCACGCGCAGCGGTTTGGTGTTCCATCTCAGCGACCCGAAGTCGCTCACCACCACCGAGATGTACAACGCGCTGGCACCGGCGTTCAAGGCGCCGAAGGGGTTCGACGCCATCCCACGGGCTGCGGTGGAACCCGTGATGACGTTGTCCGGCATGGGGATCGCGCGCGTCGGACGCAACCTCGTAGCCGCCCAGCAGGGGATCCCCGGGGCAGTACTCGACGCGGTGACGCTGCCGGTCGACTTCCGCGCCGACACCACCGTGGCGGTCCTGGGTGACCTCGGCATCACCGTGCCCGACTTCGCCGACTACGCCCCGCGCCTGTGGACCTACTGGTCACGACACCTCGACCGGTCACGCAACCGGCGCACCGATCCGCGCGGGCCGCTCGTCGGCAAGAACGTTCTCATCACCGGCGGGTCGAGCGGGATCGGCAAGGCCACCGCACGGATGTGCGTCGCACGCGGGGCCAACGTCCTCATCGTCGCCCGCAACGCCGACGAACTGGAATCGGCGACCGAGGAATTGAACTCGACGACGAGCAAGAAGGGCATCCCGCCCGGTCAGGTGACCGCATACCAGTGCGACATCACCGACGAGGAATCGGTCAATGCGCTCGTCAAGACCGTGCTCGCCGCGCACGGTCACGTGGACGTCCTGGTCAACAATGCCGGCCGGTCGATCCGTCGTGCCACGATCAACTCGGTGGATCGGTCTCACGACTACCACCGGGTGATGGCGGTCAACTACTTCGGCGCGGTGAACCTCGTCCTCGGACTGCTGCCGCACATGATCGCCCGGCAGGCGGGTCATGTGGTAAACGTGACCTCGATCGCGGTGCAGTCGCGTGGCCCGCGGTTCGGTGCCTACGCGGCGTCAAAAGCCGCTCTGGAGGCCTTCAGCGACGTCACCGGCACCGAAACGGTGTCCGACCACGTGACCTTCTCCAATGTCCGTCTCCCCCTCGTGAAGACGCGGATGATCGCGCCCACCGAGGCCTACGACAACCAGCCCGGGACCTGGAACGTCGACCGGGCCGCGGCGCGCGTGCTGCACGCGATCATCGATCGACCCAAGCGCGTCGACTCGCTGGTCGGGCTCGTCGCCGAGATCGGGCACCGCGTCACCCCCGGACTGACCACCCGCATCCTGCACCAGGAGTACCTGGTCTTCGGCGAATCGGCGGCGGCGCTGGGCCGTTCGGATCGTGACGCCGGCGGGCGGGACGCGTGATCGACACCCCGTATCTCGAGGTCGACGTCGACCGCATGACGCGCAACCTCGCGGTGCTCGCCGACCGCGCGCGATCGGCGGGCGTCGACTTCCGGCCGCATGCGAAGACCCACAAATGCGCCGAGATCGCGCGGATGCAGATCGATTCCGGTGCCACGGGGCTGGCGGTGGCCACCATCGGCGAGGCCGAGGCCTTCGCCGACGCCGCCGACATCACCTCGTGCACCGACATCTTCATCGCCTATCCCATCTGGCCGACCCCGGCGAAAGCCGCCCGGTTACGCGCCCTCGCAGACCGGGTGTCGCTACGGGTGGGTGTCGACTCGGCGGAGGGCGCACGGCATCTCGGGGCGCTGCTCGGCGGGCAGCGGGTCGAGGCACTCGTCGAGGTCGACTCCGGGCAACACCGCACCGGGACCGCACCCGGGGACGCCGGAGGCGTCGCGGCGGCGGGCGTGTCAGCGGGGCTCGACGTCGTCGGCGTCTTCACCTTCCCCGGCCACGGCTACGGCGTCGGCGACACCCGCCGGCGGGCCGCGGAACAGGAGGTGGCGGCACTGCGTACGGCGGCGGAGAGTCTCCGAGCGCAGGGCATCGATCCGCGGGTGCGCAGCGGCGGATCCACACCCACCGTCGAATTCGTCGGCGACCCCACGTATGCGGGCGTGCTCACCGAGATCCGTCCGGGCGTGTATCCCCTCAACGACGCCCAGCAGGTCGAGATCGGCACCTGCGGATTCGACGACGTCGCTCTGACCGCGGTGGCAACCGTGGTGCGGAGCGAACCCGGACGGATCGTCCTCGACGCCGGCAGCAAGATCCTCGGCGCCGACCGAGCCGCCTGGGCGACCGGCCACGGACGCCTCCTCGATCACCCCGACGCCCGCGTCGTGCAGTTGTCCGAACATCACGCGGTGGTGGAGTTCCCGGCGGAATCGACGTCAGCCCCCCGGTTGGGCGACGTGATCCGGGTGGTGCCGAACCACGTCTGCACTGCGGTCAATCTCGTCGACGAACTGGTGGCGATCGACGGCTCGGACAGCCGGTGGCCGGTCATCGCGCGGGGGCACAACAGTTGAGTCAGATCGGTCGGATGCCTTCACGGACCAGGAATTTGCGTGCCCGTCCGAACTTGCGGTCGGTGGAGAACGCATACCACTGCTGACTCACACCCGCTTCGTGGACGACGTCCCGGAACCTGCGGAACGCACCTCGTCCCTCGATCGCGCGCTCCAGACGGTTTCGCAGGTCGGGATCGGTGGTGCGCGTGGCGAAATCGGCCATGTCCCGCCAGCTGTCGCGCGAACCGATGCAGTCGAAGCGCAGCCAGCGGTCCGGGTCCTCCTCGACGTCGATCTCCTCATCGAGCACGCCCGGGTCGAGCATCTCGTCGTTGTACACGAAGCCGGTGCTCAGGTCGATGAGTCCGCCGGTGGACCGGTTCGGATCACCCTCCATCTCGTCGCTGAGCATCTCGAGATCCACCGCGATCGGCCGTCCCGGCGCGGGTTCCCCGCGCAGGCTCGCGAGCAGTTCCTCGGCGAGTTCGGCGTCGCCGGCCTCTCCCCGTCGTTTGAGTTGTTCGACGATCGACACAGCCACCGGTTCGGCTCGCTCGCGGCGCTTCTGCAGTGCCATCGGTACCCCGGGGCCGACCTGCTGGAGTGCGTCGTGCAGATCGCATCCGATGACGGCATCCAGGAAACGATCGGCATCCGACGACGCGATCGACCCGCGTACCTCGCCCAGATCGAGTTCACGTATCTCCTTCTGCGCGGGCCACTGGCCGACGAGCATCGGATGAGGAACGGTGGGGCGTGGTGGCGTCTCGTCGTCCCCATCGGCCGTCCGTCGACCGTACTGATCCGGGATGTCGCCCCAACCGAAGTACGCCAGCGGCGCTGTCGGCTTGATGCCCAACACGTCCACCGGGTCGACCTTCAGATCTCCCACGACGCACCGATGGGTCCACTCGTCGCCTAGATCGAAGGTGTACTGGAACTCGGAACCGGTCGCTGCGAACGCGGCGACCTTGGCCGTGGCGATGTCCACGGGCTCGGAGATCGGGCCGCCGATACCACCGGCCAGGTCGGCACCGAGCGCGGCGTCGGCGACCACCCTGCCGTCGTCCAGGGTGAAAAGTGACAGATGGGAACGATCCCATCGAGCGAACGCGTCATCGATGGCGGTCGCCAGATCCTTGAACGTGTGCGCCGGTCCGACCGCGAAAACCCTTCCGGGCCAGGGCCACAACTCAACGCCGCGACCACCGAGCAGTTCCACTGTCACCGACAACCAGGTACGTGCCATGCGTCGAGAGTGGCATCTCAGAGGCGAACGCGCACGCTTTCGGTCGCGGCGTTTCTTCTCGAAGCCACTCCGCGGGACGCAGTCACTCGTAGACACCTTCGACGATCCACTCCCCGGCGCGGTAACACAGCAGCAGGGCGCGCGAATCGTCGAGCAGCACCTGCGCCCGCGCGGTCAGTCCGGTCTCGGCGGCTCCGGTCGGCACCGAGGCCCCGGCGGGCAGGTCGGCGCCTCCGACCGGCCAGGGCCCGGCCCACCAGCACAGGCCCCAACTCGACCGGCGCGCCCGGGACGAGGCCAGCGCGACGGTCACCGGTTCGGCGGTGAAGGCCCCGCGATCGGTCACCTTCACCGGTTGCCCCACGGCGTCGAGCACGTGGATCGCGGTCTCCACCAGCACCGTCGGGCTGGGTTGTGGCAGGCGTCCGGGCCATGGCGCCGACGGATCCCGGCGCGGAGCCGGCTCGTCGCCCAGTGAGACCATGGTGATCCGTTCGGCGGGTCCACGACCACCGCTCAGCACGGGAATACGGACCGCATCCCCGCCCAGCAGCCCCTGTATCCGCACCAGCGAACGCCGGGCGCGCTCCTCCACATCCGGTTCACCGGCCAGCCCGCCACGGGAGAGATCGTCGGTGAGCTGATAGTGCAGGGCCCCGGCCTCGACGACCTCGACCGGTTCGAGCCGCAGCCGGACGATCGGCGAGTCGGGTCGGGCACTGCTCCTCGCTGCGCGCGGCTCGACCCGCGGGGAGGTGGGCCGCGCCGCGCCGGTCAGCCACCCCTCGAGTTGCCATCGGACACGATCCGCGGTCGTCTCCGGCGTCAGCGGTTGGGCACATCGCCAGGTTCGCGAATGCTGTTGTCCGCGTTCGGTGGTCGCGATGATGGTGAGTCGCGTGCAGGCCACCGCGGCATCACGCAGGCGTCGGTGCAGCACGTCGGCGAGGGTGCGACCGATGAACGCCGCGACGTCGATGCGGTCGACCGGCGGGTCGCAGGTGTGGTCGACGTCGAGTTCGGCCGGCACACCACGTGACGACGGGACACGCCCCGGCAGCGCATTGGCCAGCCGGTGCGCGACGACCGCATCCCGGGCGAACCGGGTGGCGACGTCGGTGACGGACATGTCGGCGAAGGCGCCGATCGTGCCGATCCCCAACCGGCGCAGCAACTCCACGAGATCGGCACGGGACGGATCGCTCATGCTGGGTTCGACGGCGAGGTCGGCGACGGGGCGGCCGGCGAGGTACTCCCGGTCACCCCCGGGCTCCACCTGATGCCCGTTCCGGGCGGCGAGGACGGCGGTGAAGATCTCGTCGGCGATGCCGACCTGCGACTCGATGCCGCACGCCGACACCACGTCGACGAGCTCCTCCGCGAGGGCCTCCATCCCGCCGAAGTAGCGGGCGGCACGGTCGCCGGCGATCACCAGGAGACCCGGCCGGAGCACTTCGAGGGCGGGGATCACCTCGGCGACCGCGGCGACCACCGGTTCGAACAGCCGTCCGTCCCGGTTCTCGTCGGCGGCGACCACGGTCATCTCCGTGCACGCCGCCTGCGCCTGTCGCTTCCGCATTCCCCGCCGCACACCGGCGGCCCGTGCCGAGGCCGAACAGGCCACCACCCGATTCGCCGACAGCACCGCGACCGGATGCAGCGGGGGCAGATCCGCCTCGGCCGCCGCGGCCATCGCCGGCCAGTCCGGGCACCAGAGCGCGAGGATACGCCGGGACCCCTGCTCTCCGGAGGGCATCAGTTCGCCACCGCGAGCACCGGGGAGACGGTCGCCGCCGCGACCATCTCGACCGTGCGATCGGCACCGTGGCCCGTCGCCCGGAGTTCGACCTCGGTGCTCTCGGATCGCCGGCCGCGGCCCGACACCGTGACCTCCAGCCGCATCCCGCCGATGCGGCCGTAGCCGCTGCGTGCGGAGTCGAGACCGGCCGCGCGGGAGGCGGGAGCAGACCGGCCGGGCAGGCCCGGACTGTGCCGGTAGGTGAGGACACGGGCCTCGAGGGCCAGTTGCGCACCCGGCCATGCACCACCGGTCACCAGCAGCACCGACGACTGTTTGCGCACGCGGCCCATGACCACCCGGGCACGCGAGGGGGCCACCATCTCGTTCCGCGGGCGAGCACCCTCGCCACCGCTCCCCAGGTCCAGGATCACCAGGTCCATACCGTCGAGCAGCACCGCTGCCACCTCGACCGGGTCGGGACCGGGATCGGGGATGGTGGCGATGCGGGACAGGTCGGCGCCCATCTCCGCCGCGGGCAGCAGACTCAACCGGGGCAACCCGACGATCCCCACCTGTCCACCCGCACGGGTCACCGAAGCGATCATCGCGATCAGCACCGAACGGGCGCCGTCGAGCCGGGCCACCGACCCTCGCGGAATACCGTTGTGCGGCAAGATGTCCGACAACGATTCCGGCACGGGAAGGACACCCACCGACCGGTCTCGGACCTCGACCACCCGCTGGTCGGGCCGACCGGACATGGCCGCCATCCGCCGGCGCAAACCCGCCAGCTCGTCGGCCCGGCCACCGGCCGCCGTATCGGTCACGGCATCGGTCACGGCCACACCAGCAGAGACATCCATCCGGCACCCTCCAGTCGACATGAGTAGTTCTCGAGCGAGCCGGGAAGGTGCGCGCCATCAGGGTTCTCGACACAGTTCCCGAACGATCCCGAGGAGGCCCCTCGTCCGCCGATCATTCGAACACTGTTTCGATTGTTCGAGAGTAGAACCAACCACCGACAAGCGTCAACCGAAGCCGAAAGCCGTTGCGCAGCACAGGATGTTTGCATCCACGCCGAAAACAGCCCAGCTCAGGGGCGCGGTCAGGACGGCACGGGTCAGAACAGGGTGAGGGCGTGCTGCAGCTCGGGCGCGGCCACCGTCGCCGGCGAGTCGGGACCCGATTGCCGGAGACCGCCGGAACCGGCCAGGCCATGCCGGTGCACGAGCGGCTTCATCCGGTCACGCAGCCACGAGGAGTACTCCGGGGTGACATAGGCGCCACGCCCGTAGAGCCCCCGGTACCGGCGGATGAGCGCCGGATGCTCCTCCGCCAGCCACTCGAGGAACCACGGCTTGGTCGAGGATCGCAGATGCATCGGGAACGCGGTCACACCAGACGCGCCCGCCTCGGCGAGTGCCTCGAGCAACGAGTCGAGATGCGCGGTCGAATCCGTGAGGTACGGGATGACGGGGGCCACCATCACATGCGGCGCGATGCCGGCATCGGCGAGATCGCGGATCACCGACAGCCGCGCCTGGGGCGACGGCGTCCCCGGTTCGATCTTCTTCTGCAGGTCCTGATCGAGGATCGCCAGCGAGATCCCGACGCTGACCGAGACCTCCCCCGCAGCCTGACGCAACAGCGGAAGATCCCGACGGATCAAGGTGCCCTTGGTCAGGATGGAGAACGGCGTCCGGGACTCGGCGAGCGCGGAGATCACGCCCGGCATGAGTCGGTACCGCCCCTCGGCACGCTGATACGGGTCCGTGTTGGTGCCCAGCGCCACCGTCTCCCGGGTCCACGACCGGCGTTTGAGTTCCTTGCGCAACACCGCCGCGACGTTGAGCTTCACCACGACCTGGGTGTCGAAATCGGTGCCCGCGTCGAGGTCGAGGTACTCGTGCGTCGGACGGGCGAAACAGTAGCGGCAGGCATGCGTGCACCCGCGAAAGGTGTTGACCGTGAACTGAAACGGGAGCTGCGAGGCCTCCGGCACGCGGTTGAGCGCACTCTTGGCCAGCACCTCGTGGAATGTGACACCCTCGAAATCGGGCGTACGCACCGACCGCACCAGACCCGAGCGGCTCAGCCCCGGGAGCGACCCGTCGTCGACCTCGACCGCCTGATCCGACCATCGCATGATGGGAGTCGAACATACGTACGAGATGGCTGTCAAGTGCGGTGCCCGCGGCGTCGACCTCGCCGCTATCATCTCCGTATGTCGACGACCGCCGGAACCCACCATGCGCCGGGTCCCCAGTACCTGGTGGCCGGCCGGTACCGTCTGAAGTCGCGCATCGGCGGCGGCGGCATGGGAACCGTGTGGCTCGCCCGCGACCAGCTCCTCGACCGTGACGTCGCCGTCAAGCAGGTCGTCTCCACCGAGGGCCTCACCGAGGACTCCGCCGACAACGTGCGCAAGCGGGCCATGCGGGAGGGGCGGATCGCCGCGAAGCTCTCCCACCGCAATGCGATCGCCATGCACGACGTCGCCCTCGACCGGGGTGAGCCCTGGCTGGTCATGGAATACCTACCCTCCCGCAGTGTGGCCCAGATCTTGCACACCACAAAGACTCTCGCGCCCGCCGAGGCTGCCCAGATCGGCGCCCAGGTGGCCGATGCGATGGTCGAGGCCCACGCCGCGGGGATCGTGCACCGCGACATCAAGCCCGGCAACATCCTCATCGCCGAGGGCGGACGGCAGACCGGCCTGGTCAAGATCACCGACTTCGGGATCTCGCGGGCGAAGGACGATGTCACTCTCACCCAGACCGGCGTGATCACCGGAACGCCTGCGTATTTCGCTCCCGAGGTCGCGCGCGGCGCCGATCCGCAGGAGGCCTCGGACGTCTACTCGCTGGGCGCGACCGTCTACACGATGGTGGAGGGTCAGCCGCCCTTCGGTGTCGACGACAACTCGATCGCGCTGCTACACAAGGTCGCACGCGCACGCATCAATCCCATGCAGAATGCCGCCGAGCTCGAGCCGATCCTGCTGCGCCTCCTGGAACCGAGCCCGACCAAACGCCCGACGATGAGTCAGGCACGAGACATGCTCACCTCGTTCGCGGCCGGTTCCCGAGGCACCCGCGACCAGGTCCTGACCGGCCTCATCACCCGGCCCGGAGCGGGCACGCCGACCTGGTCACAGCGCGGCGGCCGGTCGTCGACGACCGGTTCGCATCGTCCGGCCGGTGCCACCCTGCCCCCCTACGCCCCGACGATGTCCGCCGATCGCGGCTCCCGCGACCTTCCGGACACACGTCGCGGCATGTCCCCGACCCTGATGTCGACGCCGCAACCACATTCGTCGACGCCGAGACCGCCTGCCTCCCAGCAGTACTCGTCCGAATCCCGGCAACCGAACCCCGGTCCGCCGGCGCCGGGCACGTCGAGCACGGCACTGGCGGTGTCGATCTTCGTGTTCTTCGCCGTGCTCGCGGTCGTCGTCGTACTCGCGATCGCGCTGTTGCGCTGAGCCGGCGCCGCTGCGGTCAGCCGATGTGACGGGTGGCCGCCCATCGGGTGAGGGCATTGCGGTTGGACTGCTGGGTCTTCCGCAAAACGTTCGACGCATGTGTCTCGACCGTCTTGATCGAGATGAACAGCTCCTCGGCGATCTCCCGATAGGTGTACCCGCGCGCCAGCAGGCGCAACACCTCCAGTTCGCGCCTGGTCAGCGAGTCGAGTTCGGGGTCGAGCGGCGGTTCGGGTGCCGAGGATTTTCCGGTGAACGAGTCGAGGACGAAACCCGCGAGACGTGGGCTGAACACCGCGTCGCCGTCGGCGACCCGGCGGACCGCGTCGGCGAGTTCCGGGCCCGCGATCGTCTTGGTCACGTAACCGCGGGCACCGGCCCGGATGGTCGCGATGACATCCTCGGCCGCGTCCGACACACTCAGGGCCAGGAAGACCGGCGGTGTCGAACCCGTTGCATTCGAACCCGTTCCGTTCGATCCGAGTCGATCGAGCACCCCGCGCAGGACCGCCACCCCGCCGCCGGCCGGCATGTGCACGTCGAGCAGGACCACATCGGGAGCCGCCGCCACGATCCCGTCGATTGCCTCGGGTACGGTGCCCGCCTCGCCGACGACGCGCAGGCCCGGCTCGTCGGCCAGTTCGGCACGGACCCCGGAGCGGAAGACCGCATGGTCGTCGACGAGATAGAAGGTCACCGGACCGGGGCCGGTCGGGTCGGAACTCGGGGAACTCGGCGTCATCGTGCCTTCCTGTTGTCGGTCGGGGCGACCGCGTCGACGGTCACCTCGGCAGAGCGTCGGGTGTCGTCCGCTCTCTCGTCGATCGATCCCGATCCCCCGTCACCACGCGGCATCATCAGACCCACGTTCGTCCCGCGCCCGGGGGTCGACGTGATCCGCACGCGGCCGCCCATCCTCTCCACACGTGCGCGGATCGACCGGGAGATGCCCTGGCGGTCGTCGTCGACGGCGTCGGGGTCGAAACCGATTCCCCGGTCACGGACATACACCTCGACCTCGTCGTCGGTGATCTCGCCGTACACGTCCACGGTGCGTTCACCGGAGTGCTTGGCGGCGTTGACCAGCGCCTCGCGGGTGGCCCCCACGAGAGCCGACCAGCGTTTGGCGTCCCGGGTGTTGTCCGGACGCAGATCGCCGACGGTGATGATCTCCACCTCGATACCGTAGGCGTCCTCGACCTCGGCGCCGACACTCCGGAGTGCGGCCGCGAGCGAGCCGCGTTCGGTGGCCGGGTCGCCGAACAGCCAGGCCCGCAGCTCGCGTTCCTGACTCCGGGCCAGGCGTGCCACCTCCTCGGGGCGGCCCGCCTTCTTCTGGATCAGGGCCAGGGTCTGCAGGACCGAGTCGTGCAGATGCGAGGCGATCTCCTCGCGCTCGGCGTTGCGAATGCGGGCCGAGCGCTCCTCGTTGATGGTGCGCAGCATCCGCATCCACAGGGGCACGGTCAACAGGACGACGCCGATCAGGGTCGCCCCGACCGCGAGGATCGTGGAATTGAGACCGCCGAAGCTGCGATCCCCGGCCACCACCACGACCACGAGGCCGCCGACAACGAGCGCGACGCCGCCGATCAACCGCGTCCAAGTGCGCAGTGGGGTGCGGGGTGCGCGCGGGGATGTATCGAATTCGCGCCACACGAGGGCGGCGCCCAACGCGATGAAGACGAACGGGATGAGGTACTCCGCCGGGGTCCCCGACGCCGCGAATCCGACCACGCCCATGGCCACCAGCCCGACCATCGCCAGACCGAGGGATTGACGACGCTCTCCCGGTGCCGGTGACGCGGTGTCGTCGCCCTGCGGGCAGAAGAACCACAGCAGCCCGTAGGCGGCGACCCCGGCGCCGGCCAGCGCGGCCAGGACCACGAAGACGATCCGCACGCGGAAGACCTCGACCCCGAGATGATCGGCCAATCCGCCGGCGACACCGGCGACGACGCGGCCGCCGTCGCGGCGCACCAGTTTCGGGACCGGCTCGACCTCCATTCGACTCACTCCTCGATCGTCCCATGCGATCGGCTTCGCGACATCGGGGTCAACCCCGGTTCATGCGCCGCGATCTCAGGGTGTGTCCGCTCCGCCGCCCCCGGGCCTCGGGATTCTCCGGGGGACAATTCAGGGGATCACCCGATGTGTCCGGGGCCGGACGGGCGGCACGATGATCGTCATGGACACCAAGGAGTTCCAGCAGCAGATCCAGGGCCTGTGGGCGACCCGTCCGTATCGGCCCGACGATCGGACGATTGCCGGCGTGTGCACCGGCATCGCCGCCCGGTATCGCGTCGACCCGACTCTGGTGAAGGTCGCGTTCGTGGTGGCCGCCTTCTTCGGCGGCAGCGGACTCATCCTCTACCTCGCGGCCTGGGTCGCGTTCCCGGGCGCCGGACGCGCCCGCGCCGATGCGCTCCGTGTCGATTCCCCCCGGGCCGGTCACACCGCGTCGCACAACTCGATGCACGGCCTGGGGAATCCGCAGGTGATCCTGCTGGTCGTGCTCGCGATCGTCATCGTCACCTCATTCGGCCCCAATCGCACCTGGGGCTCGGGCGGGCTCGTCGGCGCGATCCTGATGCTCGGCGGCTGGTACCTGCTGTACCTGCGGACCCCGACTCCACCGGCCGGTACCAGCATCGACACCGCGGCGGTCACCGACATCGTCGTCCCGCCACCGGCGGCCGGGCAGTTCGAACGGTGGGTGCCGCGCGCGATGAGCCACCCGGCCCCCGGCGCGGTCACCCCCACGGACGGCCCCCAGACCCCAGGAGTATCCATGACCAAAGCACCGGGCCCGTCCGCGATCGGCGGGAATCCGGCCACCGAACACCCGGCCACCCCGGTGCCGGAAGTCGAACTGTCGAAGAACGAACCACTCGAGGCGAGTCCACCCGCGTGGGATCCGTTGGGAGCGGCGCGGTTCGCCTGGGATCTGCCCGAACCGACCCGCCCGGCCGAACCGGCCGTCCGTCGGCACCGTCGCTCACCGCTGACCCTGATCGTGGTCGGTCTGGCGACCATCGTGGGTGCGATCGGTGCGGGCCTGCACCAGATGGGTGTCGAGTGGTTCACCGTCCCCCACATCCTGTCGCTCTCCCTCGCCGTGATCGGAGCCGGACTCCTCGTCGCGGCCGTCGTCAAGCGTCGCACCGGCGAGCACAGCACGGGCCTGGCGCCCATCGCGGTCTCTCTCGGTGCCGCGGTCATCGTCACCACCGTGATCTCCGGGGTCAACGGCCTGTCCGGCCCGCTGCCGCCCGGCGGGGTCGGTGACCGCGAGTGGAAGCCGTTGACCGAGAACGACATCCAGGCCGAGTACTCACTCGGCATCGGCGAGATGGCCCTGGACCTGCGCGCGGTCGAACTCACCGCCGACCGGACCGTACGACTCGAGAGCGGGGTCGGCAAGATCACGGTCCACGTGCCGGAGACGATGAACGTGCGTGCCGACTGCCAGACCGGTGTCGGCGACTACAACTGCCCCACCGGGCTCGACGGCGGACGTGACGGCACCGATGGCCCGGTCCTGCAGATCGAGGCCCGCACCGGATTGGGAGAGGTAGAGGTCCTGCGATGAGCACTGAGATGAACGCTTCCGGCACCGATGACGACCGAGGTTGTGGCGCCACCCATCGCGCTCCCGGTCTGGGGCTGCTCGGACTCGCCGCCCTTGCCGTGGCCGGGTGGGGGCTCGCCGACGGGCCGGCGCTTCCCGACGCCGCCGACCTCGGATGGGTCGTCGTCGGGATCGGGCTGCTGGTCGGACTCGTGCTGATCGTGTCCGGCACGCGTTCCCGGCGCTGAGACCCGGCACGCGCAGACGAGAGCGGCCGGTGGCAGACGCCACCGGCC
>NZ_JBHUXZ010000012.1:0-138190 GCF_042668985.1 Gordonia sp. NPDC057258 | reverse complement strand
CCCCAGACGGTGAAGGTGCCTTTGTGGTCGCCGAAGTCGGGGTCGAATCCGCAGCCGCGGCCGACCTCGTGCGGGGTCATCATGCGGAAGAAGCACTCATCGAGCGGGATCTCGGCGAGGGCGTCGCGCCAGTGGGAGGCCAGCAGGGCGGTGGTGTCGCGGCTGGTCAGGGTGCCCAGTGGGTCGGTGAGCGGGTGCGCGGCGGTTTCGGTGCCGGTGCTGCCGTTCTGTTTGAACCAGCCTGCGAGCAGGGCGGGGTCGCCGGTCGCGGTGAGCAGGCCGGGTCTCTGTTCGGCGGTGACTGTCGGCATGGCCTGGGCGTGGCTGGTCGGGGTGGTGTGTTTGCGGAAGGGCACCACACCCGAGGACACGATGCTCAGGGTTTCCGAGCCGCCCTGGGTGGGCAGGGCCTCGTCGAGGCCGCGTGGTGCGCCTTGGAAGTTGTTGATGGCCATGGCGACTGGGGGTGTGAGCAGGCCGGTGGCGTTGGTGGCGGTCTGGGTCCACAGCGGCTGCCCCAGGGTTCGGGTCCGGCACTGCGATCCGGGGCGCTCGAAGGTATTTCCGGCGGCGACCATGATGGCGCCGGTACTGAGCAGCGCGGTCTCTTGCTGCGAGGTCTGGGTGGCCATCGGTTGCAGCGGGTGGCGTTCCACGCCGCGTTGGGCTTTGGCCGGCATCAGCACGGCGGGGAACTCGGCGAACTTCTGACGGCACCGCTCGGCGCGGGCCATGGTCGCCGGGGCCAGCGGTTTGGTCCGCTCGCCGATCCGGGTGCCCAGGTGGGTGAGGTCCAAGGCGGTCAGCGAGGGTGTGGCGGTGGGGGAGACCTCGCCGAAGCAGCGCGGGCAGCGGTAGTTGTACTGCTTGCCGTAGCGCACCGATCCGCTGGCGGGCACGCCGGTCTTCCACGCCCACATCGCCTCGACGGCCTCGTCGCAGGGACCGCACCACGCCTGGGGGCGGTGGTCGAGGTCGGGGGCGGGCAGTGTGCGGTCCCAGAACACGATGTAGAGCCGGTCCCGGCTCTGGGGGACGCCGAAGAACATCGAGTTGAGGTAGAGCACCTTGTGTTCGTAGCCGAGCTTGGTGATCTCGCGCAGCCACCACCGATACGTCGACCCGTCGCCGACCTTGCGTCGGCCGGGGACCGCTGGTCCCCAGGACTGCAATTCGGTGGTGCATTCGACCAGGATCAGCAGGGGGTGGTGCTGATCGGCGTAGTGCAGCACGCAGTTGGCCGTTGCGCGGTCCCGCTCGGACCGGGTGGCGCGTTCCTCGAACTCGGGGTCGTCGAAGTCGAACAACGTCAGTCCCTGTTCGTAGGCACGCTGGGTGTTGGCCTGGGAGTGGTTGGTGCAGGTCACCCCGGCGACCAGTAGGTCGGCTACCGGGAGTTCACGCACCGAGTGGTAGGTGTCGGAGTCGGTGTTGATCAGATCAGCGATCCAGTGCTCGACGTGCGGATGGTTGGCCTCGTGCACCTCGACCTTGTAGCGGTTGTGGTTGGCCCCGACGATGGTGTCGAAACCGGCGGCCTCGATGCCCTGGGTGAATCCGCCAAATCCTGAGAACAAGTCCAGCGCGGTCGGATTGTCGTGGCGGAATCGTCTGCGGCGCAGCGCCGGTCGGTGTTCCGCTGTCTTCGAGATGATGTGCCCCATGATCGTCGTTTCCTCGCTCATTCCATCCTTAGTGGTTGCCTATAGACTACCATTAACGGTAGCCTATAGGCAACCACTGAGGCACGGAGGAAAGAAGGAGCAGCACATGGCCACGACCACCGAAAACACCTGCGCGGCAACACCGATGAGCGTTCATGCGCGAGCAATCGCCGCAGGCATCGAGCGGTGGCGCCAAACCTGCGACCTCGCAGGCAATGTCGACGCTGAACATGACGCGGCCGCCGCCCTCGTCGGGCTGGTCGAGCAAGCGATGCCCGAACTGGCGCGCACCGAGGTTGTCGAGCGGTCGTATCTGGTACGCCGGGTGCAGCGCTACGTCGGCCCGCTGCCCGAGCAGTGGGCAGCGATGGACGATTCCGAGCGCGACCAGTACGTCTGTGACCACTGGCCGGCTGTCGAGGAGTTCGACGAGCACATCGACGACGACCAGCTGACTCTGACGATCGTGAAACCCGCGCAGTGAGCAGCTGTCCCGCGCCGACCGGGCGCACCGCCGTCGTGCTGCCGCCCGTGGCGACCTCGCCGGTAGGCTCAGCCACGCCGAGTGCGCCCGCCGACCTGGCGGGCGACAGGGGAGGAGGAGCCGTCATGGCCGTCGACATCGACGAACCTGCATTGCTACGCGCTCTCGGAGAAGCGATCACGACTCGCCGCGAGGAACTGGGCCTCAGTCAGCGGGCCCTGGGTCTCGAGGCCGGCGTCGAGCGCAACATGCTGCGCGGCGTGGAAGACGGATCGCGGCGAGCAACCATCATCACCCTGGCGCGCATCACCGAAGCGCTGAAAGTGCCGATCTCGCAACTACTTCACCAGATCGGGCACTAACCCTCCACGACCCTCAGTGAAGACCCACACCGGCTGGTCGCCGTCGCGCGTAACCAGGACGGAGGGGAGGGGGCTGCACATTCGGGGGAGCTCGCCGCCCTCCCCTCCTATCCTGTGAGGAACGATCTTCGGTTTGGGTGTGGCAACTCAGAAGAACGTCCTTCGTGATCGGTGGTGGTGATCGGTGGTCAGATGTCGCCGGTCGAGGCGATCGCGAAGGTTCGTGTGCGACGTGCTCGCAACCAGTTCTGGTCCTTGTTCCAGAGCGTGAGCACTTTACGGGCCAACTCGACGTTGTCGGGCTGGTCGTCGATCGAGCTGGCGAGCCCGGCGTAGAACGTCTCGTAGTCGAGGTTATGAGTGAGACGGACTCGTCGTCGACGGGCTCGGGCGTCAACGCGCAGGAGAGCCGCGAACTCACGGGGTGTCAGGACGCTGTGGGCCGAAGGCAAGTTCATGAGGGGATCTCTCCTCGCGGGGTGGGTGACAGTTCGCGTGGCCTTTGAGAGCAAACCTGTTGCTGGTCACTGATAAGTCCACATGGTGGTCTCCTGATGGTCTAGTTGAGCGCCAGCGTGCTGACCGTGGCCACGATGGCTACAGCGATGAGCGCGAGGATGGGGTTGACCATGCTTGCGGGCTGCCGCGGCGGCGGTGTCGGCCCAGGGTGGCGCCTGGTGAACTCTGCCTCGTGGCCGGCGGGTGCGAGCGGGGCGTCTGGATCGTTGATGCGCATACCGTGTGCGGCGAGTGCGTCGTACCAGGCGTCGTCATGCCAGTCTTCTGTGTGGCCTTCGGCGAGGGCTCGCTTCCGGGCGCGGAGTAGGCGTTGGAACCAACCGAAGTTGCCGATGGGGAATCTCCATAAGGCGATGACGGCGATCGCGAGGACTATGACGGCCACGTTGAGGGACCAGATCACCCAGTTCATGTTTCTCCTTGTAGGTCGAAGGGTCCTTCTTCGAGAGCGATTCGGGTGTTGTCTTTGTGTATGCATAACATGCCGCACCGACGCCGTGGCGTGCATCGCGCGCCCGAATCGCCCGTCAGCTGGGTCATCGTTGCAGTTGCGGGCGCTTGGCCTGGGTGTCGAGTTGGCGTTGCACGGACTCGGCGACGAGCGCCCGGACCGGCGGGATGCGTCGTGCGCCGGCCTCGGCGATGAGTGTGGTGATGCGGTCGAGCAGGTTGTCGCGGTAGGCGTCGGTGATGGTCGGGTCCAGTGCCTGGTCGAGCAGTTTGCGTGCTCGGGTGAGCTTTCCACGCTTGGCGGGCTGGATGTTCAGGCCGGTGTCGCGGGCATGGCGTGAGGCACTGTCCCATGCGTCGCGGGCAGCGAGGGCGGTAGCGACGGCACGGTCGGCGAGGTCTCTGTCCAGGGGCCAGGAGTCGTAGGCCGCAGCGTGGGCCGCGGTGTAGGCGTCGAGGAACGCCGCGGTGCGGGGATCGTTGGTGTCGTCGAGGAGTGGGCGCGCGAACAGCCGGTCTGCGAGGTCGGCGTGATAGGCGGCGTACTCGGCGTCGACGGAGCCCAGGATGTCGGCCGCCTTGACCCACTGAGCACGCACACTCTTCACCAGAACGGCTCGGTGGGAACGTGCTTGGCTCACTTTGTGGTAGGCGAGAACTGCGACAGCGATGACGATGAGGCTGGCCGCGACGGCTCCGCAGATGATCCACAGCGTCGTGTAGTCGGTGGGCGCCTCGGGTGCCGACGGTGTCGGCTCGGCCGGGGCCGGCGGCGTCGGCACGGGGGACGCGTCGGGGGAGGTTGGCTGCCTGTCCTGATCCGAATCGGGGCCGACCAGAGTCAGAACCAGTCCGACGGAGGACAGGATGACACCGCCGATCGCAAGTGGAGCGACGGTGTCGGTGACTTCGCCTGAGTTCTTCGCAATGGCGGCTCGCAGGCCCGCCCCCAACAGGATGACCACCCCGAGGATCGAGGCCCCCCATCCGAGATTGGACGCCACCTGCATGAAGGCCTCAGGGGCTTCCGGCTTGAGGGGTGCCACGTCGGCCAGGGTTCCGAGAGCAGTGAACTCCATTGGCCTACTGCCCCTTTCGATGATCGACAGATGCCATGGGGGGAGCGAACTCGAAGAGTCGCTGCCGGAATCCGTCATCGAACGCCGAGGTCGGCGGGTAGTGCGCAAGGATCGCCGCTGCGGCGTTCGCCCGGGCGGTCGGGGTGATGCGGCGGATGGTGTGGTCGGCGGCGAGATAGCCGGAGGCTTGTTCGATTAGAGTGGAGCATTGGTGCATGTCACGGCCCTTTCCGTGGTGTGCGTCGGGTCCGTGGGTGTTCCAGCACCCGCGGACCACTCTTGTTTCTGCCCGAGTCGGCAGCGAAGGTTCACCACCAAACATCAGCGGTGATGGTTTTAGTCTACATGCGTGTGGGATATAGTCAACACGGTGGAGAGACTTCAGGAGCTGGGCCAGCGTGTGCGCGACGCGCGAACCAGCCGCGGTCAGACGCAGGCCGAAGTAGCCAAAGCTGTTGGCGTGCACCGAACCCACCTGTCGGCGATCGAAGCCGGGCGCGAGAACATCACCATCGGAACGCTCTACCGGATAGCCGACCACTTCGGCATTGCCGCCTCGCGCCTACTGCCCGACTGATCACCTGCGCGGTGTCGACGGAACGTGCCCTGGGGTGCTAGTCGAGTGGCGGACTGAGATCGCCGTCTGTGGTGGGGTCGGCCCATCGCAGGGTGGTGGGGTCGACGATGTAGTGTTTGCGGTCCTCGCCGATGATCAGGTGCCGGGTGCCCGATTCCCATGCCCCATCGACATGGTGGGGATGGTAGCGCCCGACGACGAGGCGGCCCGGTTGTTGACGTCGCGACGGCGGGAAGTCGCCAGGTGGGTAGTCGCTGAGGCGGGCTCGAACGCGGTCCCCGCCGCCGGCGGCGTGCGCGACGGGATAGGCAGTGTCATCGTCAGACCATTCATAGCCGCATGTGGCGCACCGGTATTCCAGGGTGGATCCGGTGATGACACAGCCGGCAAGAGCGACACCTGGCCCCGGAGGGCCACCAGGCATTCCCCAGATCACTTCGAGGGTGCGTTCGGCAGAACACGACGGACACAACGGCCGCCGCGCGCAGACCAGATCAGCGAGACTGACCGGCAGGGGTTGATGCAACCGGTCGTGACAATCGGAACACACCGCCACCGGGGAGCCGTCGGCAAACGCGGGGTCCTCGTCGTCGCCGACGTTGCGTTGGTGGGATTCGGCAGGCAGATCTTCGGTGAACCCTCGACCGCAGCCGACACAGTCGGCCGGCCCGAACGGTGCACCGGGCGGGTCGTCGGCCGAATGCCAGCGACACCAGGAGTCGTCGACCTCGCGCCACGGCGTGGGGTGGGCCTCTTCAGCGTCAATCGCGGCGAGAAACTGCTGGCCCAGGGTGTCATCGGTAATCGTCACCGGCGCCTCCGGCAGGGTGTCGCCTAACCGCTTTTCGATCGCCCGCAGCGACAACCCCTGGTCGAAGGGGCCCCACTCTAAGTCGGGTTCGGCGTTCAGGCCATCGTCCTCCGAGCCGCGGGACAGGGTGTCGATCTTGATGATCGCTGGGCTGGGGGCGTCGACCACGTACACCATGATGTCGCCGGCAGCATACGTTCGTGGGGTCAGCCAGACGAGATCGTCAACATCTGGGTCGTCGTCGTCGCCAGGGAAGAAGCTATTTACGGCTTGCCGCCACGGCTGTAGCAGGCTCAACTGCACTCGTCGGCCGTCGGTGTTGCCGGTGCCGCCGGTCCGGGGAGTTCTTTTGCGGGCTACGATTCGGCCCATTCGGCGAATTCCTTCCACGAGATCGGAATGGACGCCGAGCGCTTCTGTCCGTGTTTCGGTCGCCACTGCAGATTGCCCTCGGAAACGTAGAGGGTGCCAAGGGTTTTGCCGTCGATCGCGACATCGAATTCGAAGTCGATGCCCGCGACGCGCACCCTGCTGGCGCTGAACCGCACGTCATGATCGGCCACGATGATCCCTCCCCAACAAACCGCACCTGGTGGTGTCGATCCCTTTTCGCGAACGTAGCGAACGGCCATGGCTTCGGCAAGGATGCGTTCAGTGCCGATGCCAGCTCATCGGGCCAGTGATCGTCGGTTGCTTCGGGACCTAGACCCTACGTCGAGGGACGGGACCATCAGCGGCCGAACAGTGCTCGCTCGATGACATCGGGGGCGGTGTTGAAGTCGTGGGCCCAGTCCGCGGCCAGATCAAGGTAGCGGCCGTACATGTCAGCCGGGCCGTCGATCTCCCACGTGTCTGTGGTCACTCGACGCAGACTGTCGACCACCCTGCTGTCATAGATCAGCGGGCGGCCCATCAACGCATTCGCGTCGTACCCGCCGAAGTAGAGGAATTTGGTGAAGAAACCTGCCGCCAGTCCGGTGATCTTCAACCGGTTGCGTCCGCTGAGGGCTCTGTAAGCACTAACCGGCCCCTCAGACCGCACCACGGCCAGCGCCTTGGCGAGCTTGTCTGCGGCGTTGGGCTGGCTGAGGGGACGCAGCGCCCGCACCATCGTCAGGCCCGGACTTGTACCCCACACCACACACGCCACGTGCAGTTGCGCCGCTGCGATCGGCGACCCGTCCTGCACCGCTCGGGCTGCGACCTCAAAGACATCGCGGCGCGAAACCAGTCGATAGCGCCCACTGCCCGCCGACACACTGTCGAGCTCGTCAGGCCACATCGCAGCATCCGGCAAGCGTGTCCGAACCGCAGCCGGATCGAACCGAATCGATTGGCCCAGTACCCATTCGCGATCGGGAACCGAACCGTCGGGAAACAAGGTAGTCAAACGGATCGACATTCCTTCACGCTACCGGCAGAAGACCGGCGACAACGCTACTGTGCGGCGACCCGTGGCGAGTGACGTGACGCGTCCGCTCGGAAGTAGCGGCGAGACGGTGGCGGGGCTGCGTCCTCCCCCGGCCGCGAGCCCCGCCACCGCGGCGTGCCGTTCACGACACGCCCGATGTCCGCGCTAAACAGCTAAACAGGAGCGGACACCCTCACGGTAAGCACCAACGGCCGCCAGGCGGCTCCTTACTCGACGGTCACCAGGCAAACCCCCGATACCCCCTCGGGGATCGGTACTTTGAGATCGGTGGCATCACCCGTCGTCTGAACGAACGATGGGACCCAACTGACTCACAACTCGGAATGCTCGGGAATGTCGTCCTGGGTCCGTAACGTGGTCCGCCGCATCGAAACCGAGTTCCCAGACTGGCAATGGACGGTGCGAGGCCGCTCCTGATCCGACGGACGGTCGACGAGCAGCCGCGGCCTATTGCTCGCCGATGTCGTCGAGGCGGTGTGTGTCGATGATGGCTTTGAGTTCGTGGAATGCGGTGGCGCGCGCTGTCACGACATCGGCGGCCTCGGATGTGGTTTCTGACGGCGTCTTGTGAGCGCCGTACAGCATCGGGCCAAGACGGCCGCGCAGTTCTTCGCGTTGCTTCGCCATCTCCACGTTCTCGCGCTCCTCACGCAGAGCGCGGTCAATGTCGACGGCCTCCTCTGCGCACTTGCCGATCAACGCAACTCGCTCCTGGATCGACCTCTCTAACCGAGCTACCTCACGCTGCGCGTCTTGCAACATCTGCTTGTCGGATTCGTTGAAGTTTCTGAGCGAGGAGGCATCTGTCGTCACGCTGCGAATCTCGTGTGCCCGGCGGAGGTTGTCCGCGATTGCCTTGAGGTCGGCGTGGAAGTCGAAGTCGGCCGGGTCCCCGAGCCAACCGGTTCGAGCGGCCTCGGTTCCGGTGATGGTAGCGACCCACGTTTCGGCTTCTTCGTAGAGTGCGAACCCCTCGGGACCGAAGTCCACCTTCTGCTGTCGCTTGGCGGCAGCTCGTTCAGCTTTCTCGATCTCGCGCTGTCGGGCTTCGGCCTTCTTTGTCTCTTCCTTCCACCAGGACCACACCGCGACGGATACAAGCCCAGCGAGCCAAATGCCCTCCAGGACCCAACCGGTCGCAGTTCGCGCTGGGGATGGGTTGTCCGCTCCCAGTACGTTCACGGCGATCCATGTCCCGAGGAAGTACGGCCAAGCTATCGCCAAGAACGCGAGTCCGAGCAGGATGGCTCCAACCCAGAAGACGGAGTTGTCGTCGTTCTTGGCCTTAGTCGAACCCATTCGCGAGATCTTACGCATCCGAGGAGAGGTTCAGAAGGCTTTCGCGATGGCCTCGGACGACGGCCATGACGTCGGGTCACTGACGTGCATGGACCTGGTCACAGCGATAATGTGAGTGACTGAGTTCGTCTGTTCGGAGGACACTGCGAGCGATTGTTTGTATTCGAAATTTGCTGCTGTCAAGACGGTTTCGGTTTGGGCAATTGGGATCTTACGAGCCATCAGCGGAAACTCGAACTCGGGACGCGGCTTCCAGACGCTAGCGGTGCTGTGAGCTGAGCAGGACACCCAGCGTGTTCACGATCTGGCGAGACGGCACCCAGGTCAACAGTTTCGGCCCCCTGCTGCGTACGGCCCACATACCCGCAACACGAACGCCGGCGCAGGCATGTCTTCTTACAGTGCTGATCGGCTTGGCACTTTGTCACTGGTGGCAAATCATGTAGCGCAGCGCGCAGGCGCTTATGTTAACTCAACGACTTAAGTGCCTGTCCCCAGACTATTTCCGAGAGCCGATAATCTACCTTATGTAAGGTAAACCTGACGTCGAGCAGATTGGATGTCTGGTTATCCTGACATCATGGGTCTACCCTATCTGCATGGGCTGGATGCACGAACGCGACACGCACTTGCACGAGGCGGCGTTGGTGGCGGTGTTCGAGGACGGGACCAAGAGTCATGGGTCGACGATGGTCGACGGTGTGGACTACGAGCTCGTCGAGCCGGCCCGGCGCGGCGAGGATGGTTTGCGGCCGTCGGCCGAGATTGTCGGCTGGTTGTTGTCCTGCGATTGCGCCAACCGATCCAGCTCCGAAGTGTCGACCTGGGCCTATCCCGTCCAGTGGGCGCGGGTGCCCTCAGCGTCCCTCGAGGACCTTGCCCGGCATCGCGTGTTCGCCCCCGACACCGACGTCCACGCCGACGAGCGCCCCGAGGTCGCAGAGGCCGCTCGAGCGGTGTGGCAGCGCGACCATCTCGACCCGATCGACGTCGACGACGAGATCCGGGCCGCCGTGGATGCCCGCAGGAACGCCGACGCACTGCTTGACGCCGCGGTGGCCAAGGCCCGCCGGCTGGGTCGCTCGTGGGCCGACATCGGCGCGGCCACCGGCATGACCCGACAATCAGCCAACGAGCGCTGGAAGGACCGCACGTGAGTGCCGCCGGGTTCATATCGTCTAATTCCATTCTGCCGCAGCTAATTTCGAGTTCCGATACCGGGTATTATGACATTTCCGCAGGTAGGGGCCGTGCGCTAGCCCTCCTCTGGCGGTTGTATGTCGGGTGACAACGTAGTCCGGTGGACGACATCGAGCCCCACCGCATTGCGTCGTTGACCGTTTCAGCGTCACACACGTGCTCTATTTCTTGGCATGTGATTTTTCCAGTGATCGTTACGTGGAGATCTGGCTGATCGCTCGATCACCCGCTAGCGGCCCCTCGGGTTGAGCGACACCTACTCCTGAGAATGAAACGGTTCGATTGTCCGGGCTTGTTGCGTAGCGATATGGTCCTCGCGTCCCGCTACCCTCGCCTAAAGCAGAGGCCGTCCACGCGGTTCCTCCGCTGTCGCGGAAGCTGATCGTGACCGTCGGGGCACGGTCGTCCTTTCCCCACTTGACGTTCACGGCGCCTGAACCGGCGACGCCGGTTCCTGCGAAGAACTCCCACAACGCGGGCTCAGTTGCGGGTTTTCCCGCGCCACCATCCCATCCGTACTTGGCGACACACCCCGCTCCCGCTACCTCAATTTCGCCGCTCCAGCTTCCACCGACTTCTACTCGAGCACCGGGCGCGCCCAGCGAGGTCGGTTCAGGAACGAGTAGGGGCTCGGGAGCTGGTTTGAGCACTTCGCGGAACGTCAGGACCGGCGGCGGTGGCTCGGTCGGCCGGCTAGTTGCCGAGCTGGGTGGCTCAATCTCAGCCTGCGAGGTGGGCGGGCTTGCGGTCGTCGGCGTCGGCTCAACTTTGGTTGACGAACTCGCTGGTACCGCTGATGAACTGTTTGTCGATGTCTCGCAGCCAGTCGTCGCTCCGAGCCAGAGCACCAGACCAATACAAAACAGCAATCTCATGCGCTCTCCCCGAGTTTGGTTCGCTGTCTAGGCACATAGCGAACGTGGTCACCGACGAACTGCTGCCGCACGCACAACGAGGTCGCTCGGGGCACTTCTAATTCCCGCCGACGCCGTACCCACCTGGGCGCAGTGCGTGACGCTTCTTGAAGAGCAACGCGATCATCACCTGCGGCGCGCCCTCCGTCTGGTGGATCGCCTCGGCCGCGAGCTGGAGGCTGTGCGCAACGACATCAACGAAGCGCGCGAACATCCGCGGCAAGCCTTCGGTGTCGACCTTCTAGCGCTCGGCGACTGGCGGCAGAGTCACCCCCTCGAGGGAGAAACCCACGACCACCGCGATCGTCCAGCAGTTCGTCTTCGAGCGGGTCGCCATCCAGAACTACGACCGCGCACTTCGCGAGGCACGGAACGCAGGTGGGCCACTTGAGCGCGCCTCAATGGCCCCGAGATCGTCCTCGCCGATGCGCCACCATCTAGTCGGCGCCTCGGCGTTCCCCAGCCGGTTCGACGGGCCCGCCAGCAGGCTCACTAGGCGGGTCATTTGCAGCTAGGGCGGCTGCCCGCACCACGCCTGCCGCAGTGCGTAGGTGCTCGTTGAGAGCGTCGTACATCGAGACTAGTGTGCTTTCGGCCCACGCCTCAGCCTGCTGACGCTGTTTGTCGTCCTCTAGACTTATTGAGTGATAGACAGCAATTCGGCAGGCCCGTTTATCATCTAAGCGTTCCCAGTTAAACGCGCCAGCACCGACCCGCGCCTCCAATGTATCTCGCTCAAGATAAAATTGGTCAAATAATCTTTTGGTTAAGTCGCGATCTTTGAGATCTAGATATGCCTCAATACGTAATTTGTCGTTGGCGATAGACAGTCCCCAATTCCCAAAGGGTCCAAACGCGAAGCTCGTCCAGTTGTAGCGGCTTCGGGCAGGCACACGAATACTTGGTCGATGTTTGTTCACAGCGCCCAGGACGTCCGCAAAGAAATCCTGGCGGTCCGCATTGACTGGATTAACCGACTCCACGTCGGCGCCGCCGGCCGATTTTACAGACTTCTGCCAGTCATTCGGACGAGAGACTACAGTAAACACTGGGGCACGGGGACCTTCGTCCCCGATCTGTACAACACTCACCTCGACCCCGAAAAAACCGACAGTATTGTCAGTTCGTTCGTTGAGCCAATCCATAGCACTTCTGTGATCCTCGCGAAATCGAGTAGCTACCCACACGACCGCACTTGCATCCAGACCCGCTGCGTAGACTACGCTTTGCCCCAAATGTCCGTGATCAGTACGTTCTAGTTGATTCTCGACGATTACGGTGCGCCCGCTTTCGTCCTCAGCTTGAATGTCGAGCCAGAACTCACCGACTGGAACCTCGGTCGTCACAACGGTCAACGTCATGCCGAGTTCCTCGGCCAAAACATCGATGTTCTCGGCTAACCAGGGAGTGAAATCACCAGCTTCCGACGACCACACACTGCGCGGATTAGCCACCCGGCGTAGTCGTCCGAGGTTTTTGCTGTCTGTCGTCATACAACTCAATTGTGCCAGTTAACCCTTGTTCATAGGCCAGAAACGTACCGCTCCTGGTCGCCTGATCTGCTGGACCGTCTACCAAAGCCGCCGGCACGGTCGGTCGTCCTCTGACATCGGAGCGTCCACCACCGCCCCCACGCCGGGCAACTTCCTAGATGAGGGACTTAGATGCGCGGGAGCGGAGTGAAGGCGTGGGATGACCTAGAAGTAGTAGCTTTTGTTCGCGACGACGGTGACTCGCTTGATCGCGGTGCGGTACGCCCCTGCGCCGTACCAAGTCTTGCAGAACAAGTTGGCGGTGAGCTGTACGCTCCTACCGGCGGGTGCGGTAACGGCAGTCCAGCGTCCTGGACGCCAGTTAGTGGAGTTCCCAGGAGAGGCCGCAACTTGCAGGCTGCTCACAGACCCCCGGCCCAGACAGTTGGCGTCACTGTAGTTGGGGTAGATCGTCACCATCGCCGCGTCGGCGGTGGGTGCGGTGAGCAGTCCGGCGCCACACACCATTGCCGCAGCCGCGGCCGATACTCCTAGTCGATGCTTCGTTTTCATAACAGTGTTCCCCTTGCCTCGGTGCGAGATACGAACGCCAGCTGCCTCAACGACGACAGCAAATGGCGAACGCCACTATCGCAACGATTTAAAGGTGCCGGCACCCGACCTGCGAGAATTCACCCGTACGGGCG
Source organism: Gordonia sp. NPDC057258 (assembly GCF_042668985.1). Taxonomy (NCBI): domain Bacteria; kingdom Bacillati; phylum Actinomycetota; class Actinomycetes; order Mycobacteriales; family Gordoniaceae; genus Gordonia; species Gordonia sp. NPDC057258. Next base: position 125,220 of record NZ_JBHUXZ010000012.1, on the reverse strand, counting down.
AATGCGGTCGCGCCTCAGCTCTGCCGTCGAGGCGCAGATGGGTGTGGTCGGGCTCGTTGAACGATGCCCGAGCTCATACTCACCGTTGTGACCGAACCCCAACTTGATGACCTGCGAAGGATCGATGCTGCGCTGAAAGATCAGCGATGCATCAGATGAGACAACCTCAGTGTTTTCTGTGAGCAGTCATGGTGGCTCATGACGGTTGCGCAGACCGGGCGACATGGTTGCCGTTGGCGAGCGTCGTTCGAACGGACCACTAGGGTCATCGTTCCTGCTGACGGCCTATTTTGCATAGTGAACGAGTCGGGACTTTTCGCACTGCTGTGAGCAATACTGAATCCTTGTTGGACTATCCCAACTCTCGACTATGGAGGGGGTGACCACATCACATGATTCGACGTCTCGCACGCCGCCTGACCCGCGGCCGGTCGCGCCGCTACTGACCCGACAGCACCATCGTGCCCGGAGGGGGGTGACCACATGATTCGACGTCTCGCACGCCGCCTGACCCGCGGCCGAACGCGCCGCTTCTGACCCGACAGCACCATCGTGCCCGGAGGGGGGTGACCACATGATTCGACGTCTCGCACGCCGCCTAACCCGCGGCCGAGCGCGCCGCTACTGACCCGACAGCACCATCGTGCCCGGAGGGGGGTGACCACATGATTCGACGTCTCGCACGCCGCCTGACCCGCGGCCGAATGCGCCGCTACTGACCCGACAGCAGCCTGCAGCCCCCCGAGGGCGATGACCACAGTGATGCGACGTCTCGCACGCCGCCTGACCCGCGGTGGACGATCCAGTAGCTAGTCGACGCAGAAGTCGTCCAGCGCGGACACAAGGAAAGACCAATGACGGGACGGCCCGAGCGTTGGTAAATGATCCGGCGGTTGATGTAGTGCGCTTCGCCGACGGTGTCCGGTGGCGAGTGTCGCAGCGCGGCTTGGTGATTACTTCGCCAGGTGAGATGCCGATGTTGCTTGAGCACCCTCGGGCGGATCGCTTGCCGCACCTCGTCGCCGGGGGGCTGACAGGTGCCGAGGTGGCCGCCGGTTTGGGTGGGACCGCCGCGGATGTTGCATTAGTGCGGGAGTTGACTGAGATCAGGGTGCTGGTTGAGGTCGCCGATCGAGGTCAGCCTCAGGTGAATCGTCGGAGGTTTGTGCTGACCCGGTCGGGTTTGGAGGTGTCGGGCATCGACGCCGTGGCCCGCCCACTGTATCGGCTGGTGAGGCCGGTTTTGCGGTCGTGGCTTGGTCGTGTGGCGTTGGCGGCGGTCGTTGTGGGTGGCGTCGTTTCCCTCTGTTTTGGTCGACCGGCCGGGCCACAGGTCAGTGACCATTCGTGGGTCGATGCGCTTCTCGGGATGACAATTGCGTTGGGTTGTTCGGCGTTGCACGAACTCGGGCACGCGGTGACTCTGGTCCATTACGGGCGTAAGTCTTTGCGGGCCGGGTGTGGCTTTTACTGGGGCGCTTTATGTTTCTACGTCGACTCCTCACAAGCATTGACGTTGACGCGGCGTGCTCGCATGGTCAACGCGTTAGCCGGCCTTGGGGTGGATGTCGTTACGACATCTGTTCTGTTGATGATTTCGCAGGTGTCTACGGTGGTGCTGATTTACGCGGTGTGCTGGCGCGTGGCGATTCTCAGCATGGTGGATATGGTTGAGAACGCCCTACCGATCCTTGAAGTCGACGGACAGATCGCCCTGTCCGATGCGCTAGATGAGCCCGACCTGTCACGCCGTTCCCGCGAAGCGCTGGGACGGCGCTTGCGCCGCACCCGCAGATCGGAGACCCCCCGATGGCTACCATGGTTTGGTCTGTTCAGCCTGACCGGCGGCATCGCGCTACTAGCGATCAGCACCTACGTCTGGTGGTACGCGATACAAGATCTGATCGCAGCACTTTTCGCCGGTAACGGACTGGAGATCGTTCTAGGGGTCTATCTTATCCTCCCTTTCCTCGTCGGCACCCTGTTCTCGGTGCTGGGACTAATTATTGAGACATTCGGCCAGCCACCCGATTCCAGCGTTTGAGCCACAACCACCGGGTGTCTTATCCCCCGATTCACAAGCCGGATGAGCTATCTGACTTTGGTCGTCGGCCGCCGAGGAGGCGGGCGCCCGAGAGCGGACGCTGATTCAGCAACGCGGCGGCCTCGCCGTGCAGCTACTGTCCCCTACCCCGGCCTAGCCGGACAATCCAGCACCAGTTCGTCGAATGTTCCACTGCCAGTCGAGGAACCCGGTTTCGAGCTTGGTAATCGGGTCGGTCGAGAGCACGGAACGAATGGGATTTGGTACTCGTCCGAGACAGACGTAGCCCGGGTCGTTGTCCAATTGTCGTCATTAGCGTCGGTGTTGCAGTAATGGCGCTCGCCATAGTCGGCGCGATCGTCATATATATATATATGCAGAACAAGACCGAGACCACACCTAGCAGGCAGGGTCCGGTCATCACCGGAACGGTCAGCGACTGGATTGCGGCAGTTTGCCTCCCCAATACCGAGACTGACATCGCGTACCGAGGAATGACGATCGACCTCTCTCAGCACGCAACGACCGCGCAGCGTTGCTTCAAACGAGGAGCATGAACCGATCTCAATTGCCACTTACGCTACGGAGCCCGACCTCTCCCTTGACCTGTCCTGCCGCTACCCGGGCTGGTGGGCAACCACCGAGTTGGAGGACGGAACCTACCTGCTCTTTCGCTCGAACCCAACCTGGACACGTGAGCAATCGAGTCTCTTATCTCTCGAGCGGTTCCGCTTCTCCATCACTCTGGCACGAAGGAAACCGGACGGGACTACGCCGCAGTGGTGTTACGCCGAAAATTGACCGGCCCAGCGGAACCCGTGACAGCAGAGTTACTTCAGATTCGATCCACCTGCGTCCGTATCTGGGCAGACCCGACGAACTCCTCCACTAGGAATTGGTCCGGCGAGTACGACACCGGCTGCACCGCCATCACGCGCTCCTGTTTGTCAACGTTCGATACAGCGCTGCATTGCACCAACCCCTCCACCAGGTGACGCACAGCGTAGGCCCGGCGCACTCGCCGTACTCTAACCAACACCGGTCCGCAACGTCTGTAGGCTCGATCTGCCGGCATTTCATGACCATCTGGCAGCGTCGGTTATGACATTTGCTCGGCCATGCGAGTTCCGTCAGTTCACACACCGACTCGGCACAGCCACGCCCCGGATATGTACTTAAACAAACGAGCAATTTCTTACATCGCCGAAGATTTTCCGTTCACAAGACTGACTAACGAGTTATAGGCGAGACAGAACGCAACATTAGTTACGCAAGTGCCTACGCGCCCGTTGTCAATAAGGACGTATGAGTGAAGAACGCCAACACCTCGAGCACTCACGGATTAGGTTGACCGTATGTAACCGAACATCACGGAGGGACGAGGGAATGAGTAGTACTGTCCGCAGACTCGCGCTGTTTTTGATAGCTATCGGAGCCACTGTGTCGGTGCTAGTGCCCGGCCAGGCCGAAGCCCGTTACATCGGGTCGAATGGATACCCTCCCGGCACGGCGTGGTCGCCTTCTGAGGCCCAGTGCCGGTATAAGCCGGCTTGGTCTACGCTCCAACTTAGCATCGGAGGACCGACCGTCCGGACGACTCGTGCGGTCAATGTACGCTACGTCCTCTTGGCACAGAACGCTGTGACAGGAGCCGGGATCGCAGCAGTCCCGTCACCCTACGTGACCATCCGCCCCGGACGGCCCTACACCTTCGGGCCGGGCAGTTTGCAGGTGCCGTGGCGCCAGAACGTTCGGCTGTTCACGCTAGTCGAGTTTGCCAATGGCCAACGAGTGCCGGCCGCAATCGCCTTCGTAGCCGATCGATATCAGTATTTCAATGGTAACAATATAGGCCCCATCGGCCCCTTTAGTAGTTGCTATCGATCATGATTAAATCAACCGGCGCCGCTGCGCGAACAGTTATTTTACGGGTTTTTGTGATAATCGCTGCGGTAACCCTAATACTTGGGGGCGGTTCTCACCTAGCAGCTGCCGAGCGCGACCAGTTCAATATCTGGTGCCTAGACGTCGACTACATACGTCGCGGATGCGCTAGTAACGTGTTTATTGATTGGAATCCCGGGTGGTCTTGGTATTCAGCTGGCGTGGTCAAAGATGCTTTCTACGACAACCACAGCTTGACCTTGCAGATTAGTCTGAATAGACAGCGTATGACCAACACGGCCTTTCAGACAATAGCGCAAAGCTCGGATGGAGCGATCTATCCGTCGAGCGGGGCCCGGCGCGGCACCGACCCGACATACGGCGCGTGGCTACGGTTATGCATATTTCGGTACGGCAATGGATACTGTGAAACTAAGTACTTCTCTGACAACTCCAGTTGACCACCAGATGCGTCTGCGTCAGTTGGCCAACTCTGCGAGTCGACACAGTCGTAGCGCTTTTGCGCTCGTCCATGATGCTCCGTCATGGGCGTTATGAACAGCGATCAGGCGATTTCGCCAGCTTTCACCAGTCATCGAACTTAACGGATGGGCCCTGGCATCACCTCGGCGACATGGTTGCCGTCGGCGAGCGTCATCGCCGGCGCGTGGCCGAGTCTCAACTACCTGACACTGGTCTCAGGCGTCCTGACATCCGACATGGACTCCGAAGTAGCTGGGCTGCGCGAAATCCGGTCAGAACTCTCACTTCGACTGTCACTGGGGTCTTTTGACGACGCACCGATCGCGAAGTCTCACGAGGGCGCCACCGACAGGGTTCGCCAGCCGCGTCCCCGCGAAAACGACCTGTCCGCCGGATCCGGTCTGGGACGTGACCCCAGGCGATACGTGGAACACACGACACTGGGGCCGCGTACCTACCGTTGATCCGATGTCAGACAACCCCATCGAGAGCCATCAGACCGTTGGCGCTGAGATTCCTGTCTCCTTGTATAGGCAGGTGATTCCTGCGTTGTATTTCGTTACGGCTGGGTTGTAGAGCTGTGTAAATCGGGCGAGGGACCCCTCGGCGGCGGCACCCTCTGCGGTCAGGAGTGTGTCGGATGCCTGCTGGAAGGACCGGATCGCTTCCTGAGCACGATCGGCGCAGCTGTTGACCTGCTCCGGAGCGTCCTCCAACGCTTCCCAGGAGACCCCCAGTGCCTTCTCGATGTCGATCAGCCTGACGCCGGCATCGAGTGTCACCACCCCGACGGCGCGGATCGAGTCCGCAAGCCCAGGCAGGTCCGAGATTGCGTTGATGTTGTTGCGAACTAGGGCGTCGTTCTTCTCGACAAACGAGTTGACCTCTGCCCGAGCCTTCACCTGCTCGCGGCGCTGCTCTGCAGCTTGCTCCTGTTTCTCGATCGCACGCTGCCGATCCCGCTGCTCCATCTCGAGAGCGACGGGCGATCCCTCGGGAAGCCGGTCCCGAACTCCTGGGTCTTCAGGTTTCGCGACTGAAAGTTTGATCGTGGTGTCGATCTGAACCGAGTCACCTCCGCCTGGGCTCTGCTCCAGAACTACCCAGTTCGCATCCCACGCCGGCTCGCGGTCGTTGATCGCATCGGAGTCCTCGAACCTTTCGAACCCAGCGTCCTTAAGTTTGTTGTGCGCGTCGTCGAGACGGTGCCCGGTTACGTCTGGGAGTTCCTTCGACTCGGCACTGCAGGCAGTCAGGCCCAACGCTAGTGCGGCCGTGAGGATGACGAGCAAAGAGCGGCTTCGCATTGGCGCAGCATATCGGACAGCGAACGACGTCATACGTCGCAGTGCGTGACTCACGACCAGTACTGGGTACTCGACCTGCCGATCATCGACCGCGAGCGGCGCGCTCACGAGATGACCCTAACTCTGCTCTCGGTGACATCCAGGCTGACACTTCCGGCAGTGAACCTATGCCGGCCCAGGCCGGCACACTGCCAACACCAACCTGGCCGCTGTGCTGCGCCGCGATGCTATGCGCCTCCGGTTAGTGAGTGGCTTGTAGCCACAGCCCTCTAACTCCATCAACGCGATCGATTGGCGGTCACATGACCCGGCCAAGCCAGCTCTGCTATCAGGGCTAGCCCCAGCTTGAAGTGTCAAGGCACAGATAACTTGTCTCCGACACAGCCGTGGATCAGCCGAAACTGATCTGACCACCTGTCCTTCCCCAGTCCTCGAGGTGCTGATCAAGGCGACCATCTTGGGCCATCGCTGTCACGAGGTCGATGTCGGTCACGCGCCACAACGGTTCGCGTTCAGCGCTCAGGAACAAGTCGATAGCGACACCGTTGTCGTTGCGGAGAGCCCCTGTTAACCATGCGGCGATGAACTTGCTTTCGGGCAATCCGGTGAGTTCCGCTGCCTGTTTGACGGTACGGACGATGCGGTGATCGCGCGCGTCGTTCTGGTCACGCCGGGCGAGAACTCCGGGGTGCAGCGGTGGACGGTCCTCGGGACGCTCCCACACACTTCCCCTGATTCGAACCATGCCGTCAGCCTCGACACAAATGACCCGCCCTGCGATAGCAGCCCAGATGTCAGCTTCTGTCGTGTTCCAGTACAACCGAGCGATACCAGCGGGGTTGATCGATCGAAAGGACTGATCTGATGAACTCACGGGGGGATCGTGACAGCACGCTACGACATCCAATCAGCCGATCTCGGGAGACCGCACCGATGACGATCACCATCCCGCACGCACTGACCACCGACGACCCGGCCGCGGCCGCCGGCATTCTGCGCGCCTACTTCGGTAACCCGTACCCCGGAACCACGTTCACTGGAGCATCATTCGACGACTGGGACTCCACCGGAACACGTGCCTCCGACACCGACGTCTTCACAGCCGACGACCTCATCGCCATGGTCTCCTATCGGTCAACGTCGGCCCCATCGCCGCGCGCGAACTCCTCCGCGACCGCCGCGACGAATTCAGCCAGCTACTCTTCGCTATCGGACCCGACCGAGAGCTGGCCGAAGAAGCCGAACCGATCGACCCGACATGGCCAGCCTAGTTCTCGACACCACACTTCGCACCGTGGACGGCATTGGTACCACGATCGCGTCGAAGCTCATCGCCCGAAATCGGCCGCGCTTGTACCCGATTTGGGACACTGTCGTCGTCGACGTCCTAGGCACGCGCGGCGGGCCGCACTTGGGCCCGATACACGCCGCCTTGCGGACCGAACCCGATCTGCGACGTCGCATCGTCGCTGCGCGGACCCGAGCTGAGCTCCCCGACACGATCAGCGAGCTCCGAGTCCTCGACGTCCTGGCATGGATGCAGGGAAGACGGTAGCCGGACCCCGCCGAACCAGCGGCGCGTCGCGATGTGTCAGCTACCCAACCCCCGCACGTCGACGATCGGCACCCGAACGGCCCGATCACCATTTGCATTGGTTACTGCCACGCCCATCTATCGGGTCGGGTACGCGCCGAGCGCGTGGGGGTACGCCACAGATGGCCCGACTGTGGCGCCCCCTGTACTGCGCCGACGCTCCCCAGGCGTGGTACCTCCCCGCTACCTCGAAGTCCTTGCGTTCGCCCAACCGAGCCCGCAACTGATCGCCGAGCTCAACGACATCATCGCCGACGAGCAGGACTACCCCACGCCAGCCGCCCTCAACTTGCTGTGTACTGATGATGTGAGGCCATGCCCAGCGAACTCACGCCTGCTTCCGTCAGCCGTAGTGCTGCCTTCGATAGGCGGTTTGAGGGCTGCACCCGGCGGGCGCCACGTCTACGCGGGCGGGCATCCGCCGGGTCAAACTCAGCTCGACGAACCTTCTTGGTCCTCGCGCACCAGCTTCACGATCTCCGGAAGAACCTCGAACCCGAGAGCTCGCTGGTAGCCCTTGACCTCGTCGTCATACACCGCCCTCACCGGATACTCGGGGCTCGTCAGACCATGCTTGGCCTCCAGCCAGTCCGCGGCTACCACAAACGGCGCCGTCCAGTTGTTGAGTCGTCGCGAGTCGTCGTAGTCACCGAGTCTGTACACCGAAGCCCTCGAAACGAACCCGCCGTGCTTGATCGCCAGATCGAACGCCGCGAGCTGGACATCCTTGCCGCGATCCTCTAGATGTTCACGCAGCAACGTCACGTGCTCGAGAGTCCATCCGGTCGACTTCGCGTGTCGCCACGAATCGTCATCGACCTCGCGTTCGTCGGTCTCCACGTCCCGCAGCGACGCCACGAACCGCAGGATCTCGGCGACCTGCTCAGGGGTCAGATCACCCACGTCAAGCGTTAGAGTGTCATACATCGAGAAAACCTCACTTCTCGTAGAGGCCCCTCCAGGAGCACCCAGCTTGCCGGCACGATGCTCCAGGAGGGGCTATTTCTTCCGCTCGTTCGAGCGGATTTAGTCATATTACATTCCTCTAATGGCTCGTGTCACCCCTCTGGAGCATTGTAAACGCATATAACTACTCCGTTCCGGAGTTATCCCTGTGCCACAGCCGTGCTGTGCCATCGCGCCGATGCTGCCGGGGAACTTGATTGTCTGACCACGGAGATTACGAATGACCGTCCTGACGCGTACCAGGGGTTCGACGGAATCGTGCGCCCCGGGTCCAGCGAGGCCGAGATCGCCGACTACCTTGCCCGCAGTCGTGACGACTCCGAGTGGCTCACCGACCCTGTCGAGATCGACGCCTACGACCAGGCCGTGCGAGACTACGCGGCCGGCGAATGCCCATGAAGACCGCCCCTCCCGGTCTGAGCACGTGGTCGCGAAGGCTTCTGGGCGAACAGTCGTGCTGCTCATAGTCAGCGCGAGCGCCGTCACGAACGGCCCCGCCGCGGCCGCCCGGAACCATCTTCTGTCCAGGCCTAGTTCGATCGACCGAGGAGTTGGGTAATTGTTGAAAGTGAGTTTTCCGCAGCCGCCCCGATGGGCGATCATGGCCGTTGTGGCCGCTGCCGCCTGTCTCGTCGGTGGGCTCTTTTGTATGGCTGCTACTCGGTGGCGGTGACGAAGGCGGAGACAGAGACTCCCCCGAAGGCGCAACCAGAACTACCTCCGCCGACGCCAGGGGCGGATCGACGTACGACGACCTCGTTGCAGCCCAGGGCGCGTACAACCGCAATGTTGAGCTCTACCACGCGCTGAAACCTTGCGCCTTAGCGCGAGTGGGTTGCGGATCGGAACTGCGCGAGATCGCCACCAATTGGCATGTCATCGCAGACTTCTGGCCGGAACTGTCCAGCGACTACGGCTACCTACGGTGGAACTCGTCCTACAGTGACTATCAGCAACAGACCTGCGACACCAGACCCAGCCGGGCGTGCCGAACCACCCTCGTCTCGCTCGAAATCGACACCCGATTCTTGCTCAACCATTCAAAGTCGAAAGTAGGAGGCTAGAAGAGCGACGAGCATGCCCCGCCGACATGATGGCGCGTGGCCGAGTCTCAACTACCTGACACTGGTCTCAGGCTTCCTGTCATCCGACACTGTCGGATGGCAGGGTCGGAGCAGTTGGTCCACCGCAAGCTACCTCCAGTCCGACTGGACGGCAACCCTCCCCCGAATGACTGGGCTGCGGGAGGCAAGGGTCGGAGTCCCGCTCGACCCAGACACCGTTCACAAACGCAATGTCAAAAACCCCTCCGGCTTCGGGCTTTGTTCGTAAATCCTCTTGAGTGTGGCGGTGGAGGAGAACGATCCGAAGCACAATCCGGGAGTACCTGACTCTCTCGGCGGCCGCGAAGTAGGCCAGCGCCCGGCGCCGAATGCAGGTGTTACAGATGCTGATTCAGGATCGAACAATCACAGCTGGGAGGTTTGGCCTGAGACGAGCAAGCCTGAAAGTATCAAGGGAACTAGCAACCATCGGGGCGACCGCTCTGGGGGGGTAAATATTGCAGACAACCGGTATGACTATCTGGCAGACGGAGATCAGGCTCTAGCTCGCGTCCCCGCCAACCTGAACGGCGCGGAGGCTGCGAATCACGCAGAGCGGTTCGTCGCAGGATCGTGGGTCCGCATGAGTCATCCTGAGCAGATCGTGCGAGGTGACTACTCGACGGTAACGGAGGAGGAAGCTCGAGACCTGATGAAGAAGCTCTAAGTGCTCACCAGCCTCGTTGTTGACTTACCGCTGGACGCCGCCGCACAACTCGACGCCGTGGCCAAGGCCCGCCGACTGGGCCGCTCGTAGGCCGACATCGGTACAGCCACCGGCATGACTCGGCAGTCAGCAAACGAGCGCTGGAGACCCGCGCATGAGCGCCCTGGAGCACATCTTGTCTAATTCGATTCTGCAACAGGCATTTTCGAACAACCGCCCGTTGAAATCACTGATCGCAGAAGGCCGCTAGTTCAACCTTCGTAACGGTACAGGCGGCGATGTGTCCATGAGCTAACATGCTGACTCACTTGACTGCAGCGGGGTATTGAATTAGCCTTACCACATCAGAGTGAGCTAACAGAATAGCTCACTCAGCGATGTTGAGTGAGGTTCGCGGTGTCCGTCCGTAGTCACTATCGGTCGATCGTCATGGTCGACATTGAGAATGCCCTGGGAACTCCTCAGGTGTCCGGGAGCGCCGCTGTGGCCTTCATGCGCGACCTGACCACCGCATTCGGCGTCACCACCCAATATGTTCTGGCCGCCTCGCACTCCCGGAACGCACTCGAGACAGGCCTGGCCTGCCCTGGTCGTCGCGTGATCTGGCTCCCTGGAACCGACGGAGCCGATCGTGCTTTTGCAGGCCGAGATCGTTCATCCAACAACGTTGCGCCGGTTTGATCAACTCGTCGTGAGTGGCGACGGTGGATTCGCGCCGGTCATCGCCGCCGCTGCGAATGCTGGAGTCCGGACCATGGTCGTCAGTCGAGCCGATGCCCTATCGCCGAAGGCGCGCCTGGCCGCGCACCGCGTTATCACATTCGATGAGAACACCAACATTACAGAGGTCGCATAATCATGGCCCAGCCGCAGATGAATCAAACCGTCACCATGACCGAGATCGCCGAAGCCGCAGGGGTATCAAAACCTACCGCGAGCGTGTGGCGTACCCGCTACCGCGACACCTTCCCGCACCCGCTTCCCGAATCCAGCCCTAACCGCCCACTTTTTGCCCTCGCTGACGTCGAGCGGTGGTACCGCAACCAGTTCCCCGACAGGAAGCCCTTGGGACTCGCCCAGCGCTCGATCTCGAAGATCCACACCGCGATGATGTCCATCTTGCGAGGAGCGCTCGACACAAGTGAGGCCGCTGCTGCCATCGTCGGCCTCCTCACCTGGCAAACCCTCGCCCACGATGCCGAACTCCGCGGCTCTGTTACGTGGAACGGTGACAAGATTGCCGCTCATGAAGTACCGAGTTTTCCTCGACTGGGCGTTACCTCGGTCGTTACGGGTGATTTTGTGGACACGCTTCACCGCGCGACCGACCAACTCCGTACCGCTGGCCTCAATTCGATTGCCCTGCTGGTAGATCCGCTGTGGCGAGAGTCTCGAGATCACCGATGGGCGACGGAACGCACCATCAGCTTGTTCGAAACAGTTGCGAACCTGAATTACGGCGACACCGCCGAGGTTGCAGATGCCCTCCTCACCGATCCCCAGGCTGGCTACTATCCGAGTTCCCCAGTGCTCGCTGAACTGCTGGCCCGGCTGGTCCACAAAGACCACACGACGATCTGGGACCCCGCCGCCGGGGTTGGAAACCTCCTTGCTTCAGCGCACCAGTCTGTCCCAACATCTCACCTGGCCGGTACCGACATCTCGCAGGTCGCCGCTGCACTCTGCACCGCCCGCGCCTACCTCCACAATTGGCCGGCAGCAATTAGTGTCGGCGATGCTTTCCTCGAGCCGAGCCGACAGTACGACGCCATCATCATCGACCCGCCCCTAGGTACTCGACTCGATGCATGGGCAACCGAGGCATTGAGCCGCCAACTGGATTTTCCAGCGATCCCCTCGAGCCGCAGTGAAATCAGTTGGGTATGTCTGGCGGCGGCACGTCTGACCCCCGACATGGGAGCAGCAGCGGTCGTCACTGCCGGCGGCACGACCTTCGCCAAGGGCGCGGTCGCCGATGTCCGGCGAGCCCTGGTCACCAATGGTTACGTAGAGGCCATCATCCGCCTCCCCCGCAGAGCCACAACCACCAGTCCAGACTCAAGAACTCACCGACCGCGTACTGACTTCCGCTACGACACCTCCGTTGATCTCTATATCTGGGTGATCAAACCCCGCGACTCGTTCGACTCGATCGTTTTCATCGACGGCGAACACCTCCTTGGTAACACCGAGGAGAAGACGATCAGCAACATCCTCGCCGCCATCGAGAACGGCGGGAAGCCCGCCGGCGCAATCACCGTGAGCATCCTCGATGTACTCAAACGGCAGGATGTCCCCTTGCATCCCGATGCATGGCTACCGCAAGACAAGGCCACTACGACCGACTACCTCACGACGCTGCGTACCGCAGCCGCGCTGCTACGGACAACCATCGACGAGCTAGATCTCCCACTTCCCGACCTCACCCTGGCCGATTCGGAACCCGCACTCCAACCGCTCACCGACGTGGCAGAGGTCATGCGAAGCCGACCTATTCCCAAGGATGGCATTCACTCGCAACCGGGCACAGGACTGGTCCCAATCGTAAAACCCACCCCTACCGGGCTTGCGACGACCGGCTATGTTGCCGGTGACGACACCGTCAGAAGTTACCTTCGCCCAGGAGATGTCCTCGTTCATCCTGGCGTCAACGGCCCTTGCGCCGCGGTCTGGCGTAGCGCTGAGGAATCAGTTCCCCATCCGTTGACCACCATAGTGCGGGCTGATCCGACCCGTGTGGACACTGAATATCTCAGCTTCTGCATGCTCGGTCCAGGCGTCGCTGCGACCCGCACGGGAACGACCATCCCCCGCCTGAACCTCCAACATGCGCTGATCCCCAACCTTCCGATCACCCAACAACGCGCCATCGCCGCAGCACTCGCCCGGGGTCAAGCCCTGATTGGCCATGCGCAGACCCTTCAAACGGCCGCCACTGAATGGCGAGACAGCGCAGCATCCTTGGCCAGCCTCGGCCACCTCCAGATCGACCGAAAGGCCCGGCAATGAAAACAGCTCTACCATGCGGCACGCAGTGGACGCGATGGACGTACCGTTGCCGCCCTCTCGGTGCCACAGCTGACACCGCACTCCCCCAAAGTTCCACTCGACTTGCGGGAGTGTCGGCCGTCAACACTATCGACCTGCCCAAACCACGCGCCACGCGTGCGATGAACACGCACATAGTCGCAACACCCAATCAGCATGTACCGTCAAGCAAGTCACGCAAGGAGCAATGTGAGCACCCTCGGTAGCTTCATTTGGTCAATCGCCGACCAACTTCGAGGCCCCTACCGCCCCAATCAGTACGGCACCGTGATCCTCCCACTCACGATCCTGCGCCGCCTCGACTGCATCCTCGAGCCCGACCGAGACATGGTTCGCGAGCTCGCAGCGACGTACGACAACCCCAACCGACTCAAGGTCGAGGTCAAAAAGGCCACCGGACGACCGTTCTACAACACCTCCAACTACTCATTCGCAAACCTGCTGGCCGACGCTGACGGGCTGGCGGACAACCTCACGGACTACGTCGACAGGTTCTCCCCCGACGTCGACGTGTTCGAGTACTTCGACTTCAAGAAGGAGATCCTCGCCCTCGACAAGGCGGAACTCCTACGCGAGGTCGTCACATCCTTCAAAGGTGTCGACCTGCACCCGGACGTCGTGTCCAACGCCGACATGGGCGATGCGTTCGAGTTCATCATCCGCAAGTTCAACGAGGCTGCGAACGAAACCTCCGGTGACCACTACACCCCGCGCGACGCGATCCGGCTGCTGGTGGACTTGCTCTTCGCCGAGAAGGACGCCGACCTGACCGAGGCCGGCATCGTCCGCACCCTGTACGACCCCACCGCGGGCACCGGCGGCATGCTCGCCCTCGCTGAGGAACACCTCCTCGACCAGAACCCGGACGCGAAGCTGAGCCTGTACGGACAGGAGTACAACGGTCAGTCGTATGCGATCTGCAAGTCCGACCTACTCGCCAAAGGCCACGACGCCACCAACATCGCCTTCGGCAACACCCTCACCGACGACGCGTTTAAGGGCCGCCACTTCGACTTCTGCATGTCGAACCCGCCTTACGGAGTCGACTGGAAGCAGTACGCGAAAGCGGTTACGAAAGAGCGCGACGAGGCCGGCCCCTACGGCAGGTTCGCCCCCGGTCTACCGGCGACCTCGGACGGGCAGATGCTCTTCCTGCTCCACCTGGCCCACAAGATGCGTGCTCCCGAAGACGGCGGCGGCCGCGTCGGCATCGTCATGAACGGATCACCGCTCTTCAACGGGGCCGCCGAATCCGGCCCCTCCAATATCCGCAGATGGTTGCTGGAGAACGACCTCGTCGACGCCATCGTGGCGTTGCCGACCAACATGTTCTTCAACACCGGCATCGCAACGTACATCTGGATCCTCGACAACAGCAAGCACCCCGACCGTAAGGGCCTGGTTCAGCTCATCGACGGATCGTCCTACTGGACCAAGATGCGAAAGAATCTCGGCGCCAAGAACCGCGAGCTCAGCGATGCGGATCGCGCCAGAGTGGTGAAGTTGTATGCCGAGTTCACCGACGCCGACCCGGATTGCTCGAAGACCCTACGGAACGACGAGTTCGGTTACTGGACCATCACCGTCGAGCGTCCGATGTTGGACGAGAATGGTAAGCCGGTCGTGGACCGCAAGGGCAAGCCAAAGCCGGACTCGAAGAAGCGCGACACAGAGAATGTCCCCTTCACCTACGGCGGCTCCACCGCCGGCGCCTCTGCCAAGACCGAAGTCATTCGGGCGTACTTCGACGCCGAAGTGAAACCACACGTCCCCGACGCCTGGATCGACTGGAACAAAGTCAAGACCGGCTACGAGATCCCCTTCACCCGCCACTTCTATAAATACGTCCCACCCCGCCCGCTCGCCGAGATCGACGCCGACCTGGAAAAGCAGGTCACTAAGATTATCGACCTCCTGCGGGAGGTCGAGCAATGACAGGACCGTTATGGATCGCCCTGCCTGCCGGGTGGAAGACAGGCCAGGTGAAGAACGCAGCAACGGTCACGCTGGGAAAAATGCTGCAGAGCAAAGATTCCGGTGGCGACGTACGCGCCCCGTACATGCGGGCCGCCAACGTGCAACCTGACGGCGTGCTCGCACTCGATGATGTAAACGAAATGTGGTTCGCTTCCTCGGAAATGGAACAGCTAAGCATCCGATCAGGCGACGTCGTCGTTGTCGAGGGCGGTCAGGGTGGGTTCGGTCGGGCGGCCTTCGCAGCCGAAGATCTCCCCGGCTGGGGGTTCCAGAACTCGATCAACCGACTGCGACCGACCCGGGACTTCGACGGACGGTTCATTGCCTACTACCTGATCGCGCTACGAGCCAGCGGTTTCATACGCGCCTACTCCAACGTGGTCTCGATGCCGCACCTCACAGCGGAAAAGCTCGCGCGGATTCCGATGCCACTGCCACCTCTTCCGGCGCAGAGCGCCCTCGCGGACTACCTCGATCGCGAGACCGCCCGCATTGACATTCTTATCCAGGAGCAACGGCGCCTGATTGAGACGCTCAGCGAGCGTCGAGCAGCGGTGATTACCCAGGCTGCTACCCGTGGTCTCGACGGTTCCCCGCTCTCAAACAGCGGCAACGTGTATCTGGGAGATGTCCCCGCCCACTGGGTCGTGAGCCGTTTCAGTCGCGAGATGTCCGTGAACGGCGGACAGGTCGACCCGAGAGTTGACCCGTGGGCGCATATGGTTCTGGTCGCACCAAACCACATCGAGTCCGGGACAGGTCGAATCGTCGGTAGAGAGACAGCTCTAGAGCAAGGCGCCGACAGCGGCAAGTACCTTGCCAGTGCAGGTCAGATTCTCTTCTCGAAGATCCGACCAGCACTCAACAAGGTAACTCTGGCGGCCGAGGACTGCCTGACAAGTGCCGACATGTATGCGATGTCGAGTCGCCACGACGATGACCACAGATACCTCATGTACTTCATGCTCGCGCGCCCCTTCCATGCGTTCGTCACCCTCGCTTCGTTGCGAGTCAAGATGCCTAAGGTCAATCGCGATGAATTGGGAGAGGCGCCATTCTTGCGGCCTCCCAAAGCGGAACAACGGCGCATCGCGGCATATCTCGACGAACAGACGTCGAAGATTGACACATTGATGGCGGAGACCGAGCAGTTCATCGAGCTCTCCCGCGAGCGGCGGACGGCGTTGATTACGGCCGCGGTGACGGGACAAATCGACGTGAGGGAGATGGTGTGATGGCCGATCACAACGAGGTGGTCTTCGAGGACGAGATTTGCGCGTACCTGGAGTCCCACGGGTGGTTGTACTCGGCGAACGATTCCGGCTACGACCGGGAGCGTGCGCTGTTCCCCGCCGACCTGTCCGCATGGCTGCGGGTCACCCAGCAGGCGGCGTACGAGAAGGCGTTGAAGGCGGCGGGGTCGCCGTCGAAGTTCCTCGATGTGCTGACCGCCGCGCTGGACAAGCCCCTCGAACACGGCGGCGGGACGCTGAACATTCTGCGTAGCGGGGTGCAGTACATCGGTGGTGGCCGGTTGAAGATGGCGCAGTTCCGTCCCGAGACGAGCCTGAATGCGACCACCACTGCGCAGTACGCGGCGATGCGGGTGCGGGTGATGCGGCAGGTGCACTTCTCCACCGCCGACCGGCGCAGCATCGACTTGGTCTTCTTTGTCAACGGGCTCCCGGTCGCCACCGTCGAGTTGAAGACCGATTTCACTCAATCGCTCGATGACGCGATCAACCAGTACCGCAAGAACCGGCACCCGCTGACCAATGGCCGTCCGGAGCCGCTGCTGTCGTTCGGGCACCGGGCGCTGGTGCATTTCGCGGTGTCCAATGATCTGGCCGCGATGACCACCCGCCTCGAGGGCGAGAAGACCCACTTCCTGCCGTTCAACATCGGCCATGACCATGGCGCGGGTAACCCGCCTGGTACCGACGGGCGGTCGGCGACGGCGTACCTGTGGGAACGTGTCTGGGACAAGGACTCCTGGCTGGGCATCATCGGCCGGCTGATGATCGTGGAGACCAGGCAGGAGTGGGACGTCGCGACTGGGACGTCGGTGTCACGGACGAGCATGCTGTTCCCGCGGTTCCACCAGTGGGAGGCGGTGACGAACATCGTCGCCGCGGTGCGCGACGAGGGTGTGGGGCAGCGGTACCTGATCGAGCACTCGGCGGGATCGGGCAAGACGAATACCATCGCGTGGACCGCCCACCGACTAGCCCGACTGCACATCAACGACAAGAAGGTGTTCGACTCGGTGATCGTGGTCGTGGACCGCACCGTGTTGGACGGGCAACTGCAGGACGCGATTCGGCAAATCGACGGCTCCGGAAAAATCGTCGCCACGATCAGTCCGGAGGACGTCCGTAAGGCCGGCGCGAAGTCCAAGTCCGGTCTCCTGGCGACCACGCTCAAGAACGGGGAGTTGATCATTGCGGTGACGGTGCAGACCTTCCCCTACGCCCTCGACGAGATCCGCAAGGACTCGTCGCTCAAGGGGCGGCGGTTCGCGGTGATCGCCGACGAGGCGCACTCCTCGCAGTCCGGGCAGATCTCTTCCAAACTCAAGGCCGTTCTCACCGCGGAGGAAGCTGCCGAGGTCGAGGCCGGCGGTGAGGTCGACGTCGCGTCGATCCTGGCCGCGGAGATGACTGAACGGGCCGAGTCGCCCAACATTTCCTACCTGGCATTCACTGCCACACCGAAGAACAAGACCCTGGAACTGTTCGGCCGTAAAGGCCCCGACGGGAAACCCGCCGAGTTCCACCTCTACTCGATGCGCCAGGCGATCGAGGAGGGCTACATCCTCGACGTGCTCAAGGGCTACCAGACCTACGACACCGCACTGAAGATCGCCGGCAACGCAGGCAGTGGCGACGGCGACGAGGTCGACGAGGCTGCCGCGCGGAAGGGCTTGATGCGGTGGGTGAAACTGCACCCGACGAACATCAGCCAGAAGGTGCAGATCATCGTCGAGCACTTCCACGCCAACGTCGCCCACCTGCTCGAGGGCAAGGCGAAGGCGATGGTCGTGACCGACTCCCGCAAGGCCGCGGTGAAGTACAAGAAGGCGATCGACGCCTACCTCACCAAGCGTGCCGCCGAAGACGCCTCGTACAACTACCGCACCCTGGTCGCCTTCTCGAGCTCGGTCACGATGGACGAGGACGAGCAGTGGGCGCCCGAGTGGGGGCCGCAGCCGAGCACGGACGACGAGTTCACCGAAGCCAACCTCAACCCCGGCGCCGGTTCCGATCTGGCGGCGGCGTTCAAGGGCACGACATACACGATTATGCTGGTCGCCAACAAGTTTCAGACCGGCTTTGATCAGCCGCTGCTCTCGGCGATGTACGTCGACAAGAAGCTCTCCGGGGTCACCGCCGTGCAGACCTTGTCGCGGCTCAACCGCACCCACCGCACCGCCAGCGGGGAGCAGAAACGCAAGACGTTCGTCATCGACTTCGTCAACAAGCCTGAAGACATTCGGGCCGCGTTCGAGCCGTATTTCACCAACGCCACCCTCGAGACCGAGACCGACCCCTATGTCGTGGTCCACCTCGCCACCAAACTCGCCCAGTCCGGTATCTACACGCCCGAGCAGGTACGGGACGTCGCCGAACTGTGGGTCACCCGCAAGGGCAACAACGCGCTCTCGGCCGCGATCAGCCCCGCCAAGAATGACTTCGCCCGCCGCTACGCCGCCGCGCTCGACTCCGAGGACACCGTCACCCTCAACACGCTTGATCTGTTTCGCAAGGACGTCGCCACCTACGTTCGGCTGTATGACTTCATGAGCCAGATCGTCGACTACGGCGACCCTGAGTTGGAGATGCTGTCGATCTTCCTGCGGCTGCTGGAACGGGTCATTCGAGAGTCATCCTGGGCCGCCGAGGTCGACCTCTCCGACGTCGTACTGGTCGGGGTGAAACACACCAAAGCCACCGCGGTCGACATCGCACTGACCGGAGACGGCGAGCTCACCGGCATCAGCGCGGCGGGCACCGGCTCCCGCAAGGAACCCAAATTCGTGGCCCTGCAAGTCGTCATCGACAAGATGAACGACCTCTTCGGCGCCGATGCCTTCACCGAGTCCCAGGTCCGCGAATTCGTGCACGGCCTGGTCCAGACATTGCTCACCGACCCCGGCCTAGTCAAGCAGACCGCGGTGAACTCCAAGAAGCAGTTCATGGAATCCCAAGACTTCCAGGCAGCGGTCACCGAAGCCGTCGTCGACAACCAGAACGCCCACAACGCCATGGCCGACTATTTCTTCAGCGACGGCCCCGGTGTCGCGGCAGTCATCGTGGCGCTCGCCGACGCCTTCTACGAAGCCGCGATCGATCAGCCACCCACCGACGGCGGGTAGGCGCCGATAATCGACAGTTACGTCCACCCGCCTACGGATGAAACCGGACCCAACCGTGACCGGCTTAGCGGACCGTGCGTGCGCGACTTGCTCGCTATAGACCTGCGACCAGCCGTTCGACCTTCTGCCCCTCAGCAGCCGAGAGACCTTCGTTGATCTGGACGAACACCAGGGCGTTCGGTGACCCGTATCGATGCGGGCCAGCGAGTGCCGCAGCCTCGTCATACGCGGCGACTGTCTTGGTGTAGATCTTGCGGTCCGAGAACACGAGGATCTGGCCAGATTTACCGGGCACCGAGGGCAACTCGAACTCGTACTTCTCGGTAGCGCCGATGCCGAGCCCCGCGGGTTGGGACTTCGTGCAATTCGTCCCGACTTCCAGCTCAACAATCTTCTCGCACACGGCCGCCGCATCAAGCTCTGCCGAATCCGGTGCTACTGCAGCGGCGGTTGGGGTCGAACCTGCCCCGACTGACGCGTGCGTTGTCGGACTCTCCGAGGTTTCTGCCGTGTCGGCTGACGAACACCCAGCAGCTGAGAAAGCGGGAGTCGGCATCGAGACTCGCTGGTAGGAATGGTCCGAGATCGCCACGATGAATCAATTGGTGTGGCGTCCTTGCGATTATCAGCTGCGTGACGCGGATGGCACCGAATGCCGCGCGGTAGGCAAGGGTATCGCACCGCCCCTCGGCTGGATTAGGACCGACAACGGCGAGCCCCACATTCCGCGTTTGCCAGCTCAGGTCATCACGTAGGTTGGACTATCACAGCAGCAGTCAGCCGCGCAGAGCCTCGGCCTCCACGTAGGTCAGGCAAGAAACTGGGCGCCTCATCGGTCGCTGACATCGACTGCGAGATCCCGTGCGGCCACCGGGTGTCGCCGCACGGTCCGCTGTCATTGACGTTCTGCGTGATCGTAAACAACCGGGTCGATCGGTCAGACGACATCACTGTCGCCCAGGTCCCAACGGTATTGCAGCGCAGTCAGCGTGCCGGCGTCTGGGTCGAACGGCATAATAAGCACCTCGCCGGCCTCCTGGTCTACGATCCCGTCGCTGGCGAATCGCATTCCTGACCAGATACCAATGACACAGCTTCCGCGGTGCCGTCGGGCGTGCTCGACCTCGCCACGAGTCAGGAGCACCGCGTCTCCGTTGCTCTGCGTGCCCTTCGCTTCCAGATAGAGCGTTTGTCTTCCTTTGGTGGCGACAGCGTCATAAGGCCCGTCGTAGCGGGTGTCGCGCACCACCCATCCCTCGTCTCGGTAGTGCTCCATGAGCCAGTCCTGGGCTGCGTCCTCGATGGCTTTGCGTCTGGCGGCGTCGACGAGCCTCCCCTGCCCCTCCCCTGGTGGGCGAGTGTGGCCGACGTGCTCTGACCACCTCGCTTGGAGGTCAACGACCACTTCGGGTTGGATCTCCGTCCCGCTGGCCATCGGGGTCCAGTTCTGCACGGGAAACTCATCCTGGAGTTGGTCAGTCCGCAACATGTTGTCGGGTTCGACGAGTCGGTCCCACAGGACATCGACGTAGTTGGCCATTGCGCCGGTGTTATCCCAGTGCGCGTCGGTATAAATGATTTCGTCGTGAACTTCCGACGGGTCGGCGAAGTCGACAGCCTCGCCACTGCCGATAAGACCTCGACCTCTCGTCCCCTGACGCAGCAGAAACACCCGGTCACCGCGGCGGATTCCCGTCGTTCTGCTGCCGGTCGACCACCGCCCATCGACCATGTGTCCTTCCCGGGTGGTCAGAACACAATCGCGGTAGTCGGCCCAGTCCGAGCTATCGGGATTCCAGGTGAGCAGGAATGCGCGCTGTCCCGCAGCAGATTCCGAGCTCTCCTCAGTTTCAGGATCCGCGACGTAGTTGATGGCGTTACGACCGCGGTGGACCGCGGGCTGATCGACGAGGAGGTCGTACAGGGGATCAGCAGAGGTGAGCGGTTCACCGATCAACGCGATCTTGGTGGCTTTGGGGCCAGGGTCGGAGACCCGTTCGTAGCCCTTGATCTTGAAGGCCGCCACTGTCCGGTCATCGTGAACGAACGTCGCGTACGTCTCCTCGGCAATCCTCGCCTCGTTGAGGTCCCACCGCCCGCGGTTGTGCTGCCACAATTCCCCGTCGCCGGCGGACGGGTCGAAACCGCACCATGACCGATTTAATGAGTCAGATGCGATCTGCTCGGGTGTGTGATCGATTCGGTCGCTCAATCGGATTTGGATCACCATGCCGCCGAGTCTCTCAGACGTGCAGGCGCTGCGGCTCGCAGTTCTATCGGCTGCTACGTGGCACGGCTCGGATCATGGCAATCATTGCCCCCGAAAACGTTCGCTATCGACGACCCGCGACCGGCCGCAGCGGTGCTGCACATCTACTTCGGCGACCCCATACCCTTGCACCGGCGCCGTCTTCGACAGCTGCGACTCCACCGACTCCGACGTCTACACTGCGATGACCTCGGCCATCGGCTTCCTTAGCTGCAGACTCGCTGTTGCTTGTTGCGTCGCTTCCTAGCCCGATTAGACCGGTCATCAGCGACACCTGAAGCTGACGGATGGACTGCCTCATGAACTCGACGTCGTCGGCATGCACACGTCCAAGGGTGTTCTCCGTGTTATCTGCGAAAACCGAGGTAGGAGACCGCACGTACACCCTCGTAGCCGTCCATGCCTGTTCGGGCCACCGCCTGAGTTCTGAGTTCGAAGGCGGATGGCGGGTCCGCTTCATACCGAATACTGTCTAGCACATTTGAGGACCAGACTGTGTAAAGACATCAACTTCCACGAAGAGCCACGCGGGTCGTGCCGCTGCTATTGTTCCAGCTCATGACGGACCCCGGCACGCAGCCCGACCTTCACCCGGGCGAGAAAACTATGATGTTGAGGCTAGGAATTGTAGCGGCTGCAGCTGCACTCGTAGGCTCGCTAATTGGTGGGTCAGCGACCGTCGGAGCGGTCTGGTGGCAGACGAGCAAGGCCGAAGAGGAATCGGTCGAACAATTCCGGCGAGACAACCTGGGTGACAAATACTCGGACCTGCTGGCCGACCTTGAGCAGATGGCCGATCGCTTGAACGACTGGGAATGGTGTGCTGGTTTCGACCGGGAGGACATAGCAAACGGTACTAATGCCGACCGGATTGCGCGCTGCAAAGCGGACGCCTCAAATGGGCGTGAGCTGGGCAACCATGCGTTGAACCTTAAAGACGAGATAAGTTTCGCCTCCCCCGCGGCGGTCAATTTCGCCTGGAATGCAATTGCAACCTACAACGGCGCATACACCAGTCTGGTCGAGATTATTCCAATTCTGGGCTCGGTACCATCTGATTTAAACCGAGAGCTCGAACAATCGAGCACAAAGTTTGCACAGCAAGAGTTTCGTTCTCGGTTCGAGTTAATTAGGGAACTAGGCCTCCCCTCCTCGTAGTGTCGCGGTCGCCCCCCGCGAGGTGATGCATCCTGGTACAAAAATACAGGCAGAACGGTGACGAAGGACATCCAAGAACTGCTGCAAGCACAAGTCCAACGCGCACGCGAGACGGAGGGTAAGGCAGCCAGATCCACGTCCTCGAGGACAGCGAACTGGTGCTATTGCTCATCGCTGCTCGAATGCGCTGCGCACGGCGACGAGCCTCAGCCGCTCCCTCTGGTCCGCGGAAGCTGAACTACGGTATGAGTCGAGACTCCTTCGAGGCCGGCCATTGCATGCTCGCCTACCTCGACGTTCTCGATGTCATCTCCGACTTCCAGCGCTCGGCCGACGGAAAGGTTGATGGATTCAGCGATCGAGGTGCACAACCCCACCTCCTGCGGTTCCACCCCGAGGCCCTCGACCGACCCGCATTTCCGATCCTTACGACGACCATCAGAGAACAGATCGCCAAATCTGAGGGGTGAATGGCCTGGACACTGCAGTCCTGCGTGAGTGTCGGCCGTGTATGACTGCGCCCCGCTAACCGATGCGGTTGCGGGGCTCAGTACGTATCAGGGCGTGGGGTCACCAGGTGAGGTGCGGCTGTTTCGTCGGGGCCTGGTAGGTGTCGAAGTGCCAGCCTTTGAAGCCCTGGGCGCAGGCTGTTGCGCCGAGGTTGGGGTTTTGCGCGAGGATTGTGTTGCGCCACGCGGTGCATTCCACGACACCGCTGTAGGTGTGGGTGGTCGCCTGCGCGGGTGCCGCGGTGAGACCGCCGACTAGCGCGGAGGCGCTGATTCCGGCGGTGACGACCCCGCCGACTACGACAGCGCGCACCTTGTTAGTGATGTTCATACTGATCTCCTTCTGACGATCTTTGATTGCTACACAACGTGATTGATTGAGAGCGAGGTTCAATGAACCAGGCTTCGGCACAGGCGACGGGCTGGTCGAGGACGAGGGACCGCCGGTGCCTGTCACCGGAAACCGCTCAACGTTCGTGCGGGCGCCGAGTCCCTGTCTGACGAGTCGCCGCCCGCACAGCTGATTCCGGGTGGAGTAGCTATCTGACTTCGAAGTGCGGATCGTCAGGGAGGCTGGACCATTCGCCACCCCAAACGAACTGGCCGCCCATGCTGGCTAGCTTGGCGCGTATCTTTTCGGTTTGCTCGGGGGTGAAGGTGCCCGAGAATCCCTGCCCGCCATGGATTTCGAGGTTGAGGTCCACGGCGGTGCCGCTGCCGTGGTTGGAGTAGGCCGTGTTCGTCGGCGGGACGAGTGCCGGTTCGGCCCATGACCAGTCGTCACCGTTGCCCAGAGTGATCGGCTCGACGTTGGCGTCAAACCAGGTGACGAACTCGCGGAGCAGTTCGGTGGGCTTACCGGGGGCGGTCCAGAACTTGACCCCGTTAACGGCCCATTGGGTGGTTTGGGCCTGAGTAATGAGCGGGTACCCATTCTGGGAGGTCCCGGCGGCGGCAGCGCCGGCGCCGGGGATGGATGCGCACCCGACGACAAGCGCCGAACCGGCGACCAGGAGATGGGTGCGGAGGCTGCGGGTGGGCAGCGTGGAGCGAGAGTGACTGGACGGCATCAGTCAACCTTTCGATTCGATTGTGAACGTTGCGATTCTCAGCAGATCCGCGCCGACGGCAACCAGCAGGGATCTGCAGCAGCAGAGAACCTATTGCAGACAGTACCCGTGAACTGTCCACCTCAAGGTCCGCGACCGCCGACTATCCGTCGACCGGCGAGCCGAAGCGTACGGGCGTGGGTCAGTTTTCGTCCTGTGAAGTCCCTGGCGAGCGATGTCGTGCGGCGGGTTAGGCTACGCGCGTGACCATGCCGCCACCTGGTCCTGGCCATCCCGGTTACGGGTTCCAGGGCCCGCCCGGACAGCCCGGGCAGCATCCGCCGAACGCCGGTTTTCCGGGACGGGGAGTCCCGTACGGAGCGCCTGCGCCCTATCCGGGAGGTGTGTACCCGCCGCATCCCGGTGGTCAGCCACCGAAAAAGAGCCGCAAGGGATTATGGCTGTTAGCCGGGTTCTTGGGGTTCGCGACGGTGCTCGCCTTGATGATCGCGGTGAGCGTGGCCCTCGAGGACCCCAGCGACTTCGAAAACAACGTCGCCGACACCACCGAGGTGAGAGTGGGTGACTGTCTGACGGTAGGCGAACTCGCCGGGGAGCTCGAGGTCGAGACGGTCGACTGCAGCTATCGAGGGTTTCATTATGCAGTCGCGGAACGGGTGCAGACCCGAAACGGTTGTGGCATCGACTACGCCGCGTTCTGGTACGAGGAACGCCCGTACGCCGGCGCCCGCCCACGCATCGAGGAAGTACTGTGCCTCGCCCAGGTGTACCAGCAGGGGCTCTGCTACTCCGAACCGCCAACGGATGTGCCAAACCCGTTAGCCAAGGTGACTGAGGTCGACTGTTCGCGGGTGACGCTGGTCCCGGGCGGTACGAACTACTTCAAGGTCGAGACCAAGGTGGCCGCGGCTCCGGAATGCACAGAGGGACAGGTCGAGTACTTCGCCGCGAAGCCGACACCGGCTGGATACTGCTTGACGTACTTCGAGCCTTAGACCAACCGCCGCACGGCTAGTACTAAGTCGCAGAACTCTCTGCGCCGTGATCGTGAGGCACGGGCGGCCGGCGCGAAGATCGGAGGTTCCACTGCCAGTCGGGGAACTCGGTTTCGAGGCGGCGGATCCGGTCGGGCGAGAGTCGGTGTCGTCGGTACTCGGTGCGGCGTTTGGCCACCCAGGCGCCGATCGGGAATCCGTCGATCGTCGCATCGCGAGGTGGCGAGCTCGATCCATGCTCGTCGACGAAGCGGTGCAGGTGGTCCAGGCCCACGTGGAACGGTGGTCGGGCCCGCAGGGTCCACTGCCAGTCGGGGAACTCGGCTTCGATCTGACGGACGTGTCCAGGTGGCATTTGTCCGGACCGGTATTCGGCGCGGCGGCTGGCGACCCAGGTACCGATCGGGAATCCGTCGATGACGTCATGGCGGCGGGCGTTGCTGGTCCCGTGGCGGGCGACGTAGCGACGCAGATGGTTCAGGCCGGCGGTGAAGCTCGTCCGGGCGTTGGTCTTCCACTGCCAGTCGGGGAACTCGGACTCGAGTTGCGCGATCCGCTCCGCGGGCAAGACGCCACGGCGATAGTCGGTGCGGCGGGTGTTGACCCACCGGCCTATCGGGAAGCCGTCGATGACGTCCCGCTGGCGCGGGTTGCTGGTGCCGTGCACGGCGACGTACCGACGTAGATGGGCGATACCCTCATCGAATCGGCTGGTCACAGTCACCTAGTGTGCCTGTCGCCGGCGAGCGGTCGACCATCCACCCGGCGTTCTCCCACAATCATCGAGGAGGTCGCGTCGGGCACTCCCGCTGGTGCCTAGCTGTCACGCGGTGTGGGATCTATACTGGGATCTAGAGGTGATCACAATGACAGCAGCACATCCGCGGCCGGATCTGGCCGCCTACGCCGAAGCAGCACGTATGTCGCAGCCCGAACTCGTGGCTGCATTGCGCGATCTGCTCGGCGCGAAACTCGTGGCCTACCTGGGCCGGGTGAGCGAAACCCGAGCGGTGCGGCAATGGGCCGAGGGCACCCGCACCATCGCCAACCCCGACGACGTCGAACGACTCCGGATCGCCTACCGCGCCGCCCGGCTGATCACCGAACGTGACACCCCCGCCGTCGCCCAAGCGTGGTTCCAGGGCCTCAACCCGGTCCTCGACGACCGGGCGCCGGCGTTGCTGTTACGCGACGGTGAACTCGCTGACGTCGGCCCCCAGGTGCTCAACGCTGCCCGCCAGTTCGCCGCGGTGGGATGAACCAACCCCGCACGTCGACGATCGGCACCCCGCACGGCCCGATCACCACCAGCACCCGGGCCGCCACGCCCATCTATCGGATCGGGTACGCGCCGAGTCCGTGGGAGTGGACGCCGTGGGAGTACGCCACCGACGGCCGCTTCGCCGGCCGCTGGGACGACCCCGACGGGGTGTGGCGCACCCTGTACTGCGCCGACACTCCCCTGGCCTGCTACCTCGAAGTCCTCGCGTTCGCCCGACCCAGCCCGCAACTGATCGCCGAGCTCGACGACATCGTCGTCGACGACGAAGACGAGCAGGACTATCCCACGCTGCCGCCCGGGCGCGTCCCGCGATCGTGGTGTGAGGCACGGATGCTCGGCCACGCCACCCTGACCGGACGGTTCGCGGTGCCCGCCGACCCGGACAGCCTCGCCACCCTGCGGACGGTGTTTCGGCCACTCGCGATCCGCTACGGACTCGACGACCTCGACACCGCCGCGTTACGGGACGGGCGACCCCGCGGTCTCACCCAGTCCATCTCGCGCTGGCTCTACGCCCTCACCGACCACGGACACGCAGCAGTCGACGGGATCGAGTTCGACTCCCGCCACGGCGACCAGCTGCGCATGTGGGCGCTCTACGAACGCGCCGCCGACCCCGACATCAGCCCCCACATCGACGTTGTCGACCACTGCCCCATCGACGCCGCGGATCCACAACTGGCCCGCGCCCTGACCCTTCTCGGACTCGAGTGGACCCCCGCATAGACCGACCTGAAACAGGCTGTCCCGCATCGTCGAACGAGGATGAGGCTGGCTCGACCAGCCGTGGTAATGCCTACGACCGTCTCTTCGACACCGGGATCGCCCACCTGCACCGCTACGCCGCCATGCATGGTTCCAGCTCACCTCCCCGCGGCGCGACGATCGACGGGTTCGCGATCGGTCAGTGGGTCGTCAACCGCCGTGGCGAGTACCGGCGGGGCCAGCTGTCGGCCGAGCGGATCCGCCGCATCGAAACCGATTTCCCCGACTGGGTGTGGAATGTGCGCGAGGCGATGTTCGACGTCGGCGTGGCGCATCTGCGCCGTTTTGCCACTGTCCACGGCACGAGCAACGCCGGAGAGGGCGATGTGGTCGACGGTTTCGAGATCGGCACCTGGGTCGCGTCCCGTCGCGCCGACTACCGCAGAGGCCGACTGTCGGCCGAGCGGATCGCGCGTCTGGAGTCCGAGTTCCCGGACTGGCAATGGCTGCCGCAGGACGAAGCCTTCGCGGCCGCGTTCGAGACCGGACTGTCCCACCTGCGCCGCTACGTCGCCGTCCACGGGACCAGCCAGGTCCTTCAGCGGGATGTGATCGACGGCTTCCCGATCGGTACCTGGGTCGCCACCCGTCGCGCCGACTACCGCAAAGGCCGATTGTCCGCGGAGCGGATCCGCCGCATCGAAACCGAGTTCCCGGACTGGCAGTGGACGGTACGACCCGCCGCCACGAAAAGCAGGCGGTGACGTCGTGCCCAGCGAGCACAACTCCCCGACCGCTGGCCGCCGACCTGCGGACGATCGGCGGTTCGACGCCGGGATCGCACACCTGCACCGCTACGCCGCCGAGCATGGTTCGAGCTCACCGGCCCGCCACGCGACGATCGGCGAATTTCGGATCGGCGCCTGGGTCGACAGCCGCCGCACCGACTACCGGCTCGGCCGGTTAACGCCCGAGCGGATCCGCCGCATCGAAACAGAGTTCCCCGACTGGCGGTGGAACGTGCTCGATGCCGCCTTCGCGGCCGGGATCGCACACCTGCGCCGCTACGCCACCACCCACGGCACCAGCAACCCCCGCCAGCACGACGTCATCGACGACTTCCCGATCGGCCAGTGGGCGGCGAACCGCCGCGCCGACTACCGCACAGGCCGACTACCCGCTGACCGAATCTCGCTCTTCGACATCGAATTCCCGGACTGGGAGTGGAACCCCCAGGACGCGGCATCGGCCGCCGCGTTCGAGGCCGGCCTCGCGCACCTGCACCGGTACCGAGCCGTACACGACACCAGCAACCCCCGCCAGCGGGACGTGATCGACGGCTTCGCGATCGGCCAGTGGGTCGCCAACCGTCGCGCCGACTACCGTCGGGGCACCATGCCGGCCGAGCGGGCACGCCGCCTCGAGGCCGAGTTCCCGGACTGGCGGTGGACTGTGCGAGGCCGCTCCTAATTCGACCGAAGAACCACGGAGCCGAGGCAACGGATTCAAAACCCGTCCAGTGTCAGTTCGAGCGCGAACGACGGCACAGATCCCGCATACCCCAGGTCGGCCAGGCCATGACTCGCCTTCACGTGGGCTCCCGATGTGGACGGTCGCAGAGCTTTTGGCCGATACCGGGACCGGCGGTCAGCTATTGACGCCGAGGGCGAAGACCTGAATGTTGGAGGGGTCTGGTCGTCTAGTCAGGAGGTCACGAGTGCCGCAACACAGGGTGGACATGCGATTGCCGTCTCGACCGGTCGATGTGGGCAACGGCGACACATCGCTGTCGGTCTATGCCGATAACGTCAAGCTTGGCGAGATCGGGCTGTCTCGCGGGGGTGTGACCTGGTGGGCGCGGGACGCGAAGAACCCGACGCGGGATCTGACCTGGGAGCAGTTTGCCCGTTTGATGGAGCAGGGCTAACCCTCGCCTCTGTCAATTTCGATGCGGCAGGCCCGGTTGCGTGCGTCAAAGGGGGCCTCACCCAACGACGTAGCGGGCCCAGATCGCCTGGAGCTCGTAGATGTCGACCTGCCGATTGAATTGTCGAGCGATCGGATGCGAGGCACCTGATAGCCAGATCTTCAGTTCGGCGTCCAGGTCGAACGTGCCGGCTGTCTCCACCGAGAAGTGCGTCACCGATCGGTACGGGACCGAGTGATACTCGACCTTCTTGCTCGTGATCCCCTGCTTATCGATGAGAAGGAGCCGTCGGTTCGTGAAGAGGAACACGTCGCGAACCAGGCGGTAGCCGGCGTCGACCGTCTCGCCCTCACCCAAGAGCTTCGCGAACTCCGCTTGCCCTTGACGCGGGTCGATACGACCAGTGTTGCCCATCATCCCGTTCATTCGACATCTTCCCCGACCTCGAACGCGCGATTGGGCGCGAGTTCATCCGGGCGAACGTCGTTTCACGGTTCACCGCCGCCGGCGAGTGCATGGTGTGCGGGCACACGCTCGGCGACCGAGAAGAACTTACGGTTGTCTCGCCGTCCTGCGCCGCGAACGTGGATTTCACGTTCGCGCTTGCCCTGTCGCCGGCACACAGACTGTGCGTCTCGGGGCGATCGGGGTTCTTGGGCGCCTCGGGTGTCGAGGTCGTTGCGAGCGCAACATACCGTTGCGTCCCTGCGGTGTTCACCGATCCGGTGTCTAAAGAGATGATCCTCATCGTCTTGCTGAATCCAGCGATCGACCAGGTGGTGCTCTTCCAGAGCAGGAGTGCACTAGATGCTGGTCGGTGGAGTGTGCACGACCCGACCGGCGTCGGAAGCCAGGAGCCCGGATGGTTCCGTGCGCGATGACGTTGGCGCGCGACGCTAGCCGGCAGAGCGTTGGTGAGATAGACCTCGCCGGGTCGGCGCGTTTGCGGAACGGCTATACCTTCAACGCGCAGAAAGGTGCAGGCGCGAGTCACAGGTGCGCTCGTGTTCGTGTCGGACCTACTGGCAGTCCCAGAGTCGACCGACCGCGAACTGTTCAAGGAGTTCATGACGATCGCCGCCGCCGGAAGGTTAGAACCTATCCTCTAGGCCGGACTGGAACGATGAGATTCGGGAATCCCCGACGGCGACGCGCTGTCGGGGGTTCATCGCGTAACCGCTATGGCGTCGACGACTCCGGCTGAGGTGTGGTGCGGCCAACAACCGTCCCGGACGGAACGCGAGCTCACCCGCGTATGCGCTAGTCGTTGTTGGCGGTGGTCACGTCGTCGTCGGTCACGCTCACTCGCGGCGGCCATTCGGCAGGGGACACATTGTCGGGCTTATTGCTGTGGTCGTTGTCCCAATCGAAGGTGACATGTCGCCAGGCTGCGGGGTTCTCGAACGAGACCGTCTCACTGCGTAACTGCGCCTCGACGAACGAGGTGTTCTCGCCAAGGAACTGCGCCATGACGAACAGGGTGAGATCGCCGTCGAACTGCGCCTCAACGAACGAGGTGTTCTCGCCGTGGAACTGTGCCTCAACGAACACGTTGGTCTTGCTGTGGAACTTCGCCTCAACGAACCGGGTGGTCGTGCCGTGGAATTGCGCCTCGTCGAAGCAGGTGCCCTTGCTGCGGAACTGCGCCCGGTCGAACCAAGTGTTCTCGCCGTGGAACTGCGCCCTGGCGAACCAGGTTGCCGTGCCGCGGAACTGCGCCTCGTTGAACGAGGTGGTCTTGCTGCGGAACTGCGTCTCGTCGAACCAGGTGTGCTCGCCGTGAAATTGCGTCTTGTCGAATGAGGTGTTCTCGCCGTGAAATTGTGCCCGGTCGAACCAAGTGTTCTCGCTGCGGAACTGCGCCCCGTCAAACCTGGTGGTCGTGCCGTGGAATTGTGCGTCAGCGAACCAGGTCGCCTTGCCGTGAAACGCCGCCCTATCGAACGCGGTCACCGTGCCGTGAAAGTGCGTTTGGTAGAAGCTGGCGACACCGCGAAACTGCGTGCTTTCAAAGTTGGCGTTGGTGAGGTGTGCGCCAGTGAAGTCGTAGTCGAGGCGTTGCCAGGATTCGCCTGGTGTGTTGTCGCGGAGGTGTGCGGTGATAGTGCTGAGGATTGTGTCGCGTACGGGCTGGTCGGGAAGTGGTGTGGTGGGGTCTACGTCTGATGGTGTGGTTCGGAGGTAGGAGCAAAGGAGGTTGACGCAGGTTTGGGCGTCGCCGGTCTTGTTGATGGTGAGCCAATCGTCAGCGAGGGCGGCGATGGCGTAGACGCCGGCTTGGCTAATTGTGTTGGTGGAGTTGGCGAGTTGTTCGACGGCTGTGGTGTATCGCTGGCGTAGGGCCCGTTCGGTTTCCGCTTCGTGCTGGCGATCAGTCTCGGCGGCTCGACGGTCTTCGACTGCGGTGTTTCTCATGCGCTCTTGGTGGCCGTTGTAGAAGGCGATACCTGCGGCGCCGAGCGCGAAGAGTCCTGCGGTGGTGGTGCCGTAGGGAGTCGCAGCGGTGCGCCAGAAGTCTCCCCAGTTTTCGTCGGTTACGAGGAGTGTGTAGCCGACGACGGGTGCAGTGTAGATGGTCGCGGCTGCTAGCCCGCCGATTCCCCATTTAAGTTTCGAGTTCACACCTGGCCTCCCTTGCTCGTGGTGATTCATTGTGCAGGGTGGTGACGCCGATGCGTGCGTGACCAGGCTTCATCTAGCTGCCGCACTAGGCGATCGTGTCCGGTCGGCGGAGAACAGCGATGGTGTTGGACGAAACGAGGGGCCGAGCCCGTATGGGCCCGGCACCTCCGACGAGGTCGTCGTGTGGTGATCTACGGGGTTCGTACGTAGTACGAGACGCCTTTGTTCAGGTTCAGGTTCAGGTGAGTGGTGAAGCACATAAGGTTGCTTCCCTGACCGACGCCGTGCGGCGCTACGGGCCGGGAACTGCAACGAGTTCACTCACCGAAATTGCTCAGTAACGACATACTCGGCTGCATCCAAGAGTTGCGTCACTGCCGCCTCGTTGCTGGGCAGTTTGGTGTCGATGGTTGATTCCAGAATGCGACCGCAGCAACCGTTAGAACAAAAGCAGGATCTATCAGGATTTCGTTGGGCCTGGGCACTGGTGGACGCCAACGCCTCCACCAGTCCGGAAGTACGCGCACAATTATCAGTTTTCCGGTCCCGTCCCCGTCCCAGTCGTAATCGGCTTCCCGTATTTGCGCGACCCATCGTTCAACAGTCCGATCCAATGCAGAGGTGTCAGCGTCGCTCGCGACGGCGACGGAGACCGCATCCAAGAGCCTGAGCACGATTTCGACGGACTCCAGCGCGGCAAGACCGTCGAACCACGGTTCAGGCATGTCAGCGAGCTCGTGCCGTCGACCGCCCGGCACCGGCCATATCACGGATTTCAGGGGTAGACGGGGGCCACCCAATTCCAACCAAGGTGAACATGCCGGCCGGCAGGAATGTATGTCGGTCGAGTTTGCCCATACCACTTTCTGTAACCGTTGCCGGGCATGTAAGCGGCGTTGACAGCAGACCAAAGGTTGCCGGGCACTATCCAGGACGTGCAGCCATTGGCGCTGTACTGGGGTCGAGAGTGATGAGGAAGGTTGCCTCGGTAAGTCATCGCCGTCTGCGCCCCGGTCCACAATCCTCCCCCATTAGAAGGCGCAAATCTGAAGCACGCCGTAATCCTCCCGTTCCCTGATGCCTCTGCTGGTTGAGGCGCCGCCAAAAGAGATGGTCCGGCCACGGTTACGACAACGAGCATGAGACTGACGACAATTTGCCTGTTCCTGATACTCAATCGCTGCATAAGACTATCCCTTTCGTTGTACCTTCGGTCCTGCATGCGCCTCGGGGGAGGCGACGGAGAGGGTCACCCGCGATGTGATTTGCGTCACCACCTCAGACGAGTATTGCGGATCTGCGACTGGACGTCTCTGATCGTTCAAGTAGCAAACTTGATCTAGCGGTCTCAACCGGACAAACGCCGCAGACGGGTCGCGGCGAAGCTCCCTGAACTGCCATCCAGAACTACGACCGCGCGATCCGCGAAGCACGGGAACGCGGTGTGAATTGCCCCGAGCGGATGCTCCACGCCAATCCGGCAATTGGGTCTCGTCTCGGCGGCTGGCGACCCATGTGCCAACTGGCTCGAAGGTTGAAACAACGAGATTCAATCGTTCAGTCGAATCTGCGACGAGCCTGCGTCTCGCGAAGCGCAGCCCTATACATTGCTGTTCTCAGGCGCCTACTCGTCGTGGCGCTGTTCTTCTTCGAGGGTCGAGGGGTCTTTATTCGCTATCTGGGTCGCACATCCCGAACGCTAGTGGCAACGGTCCTGCTGACTGTTGTGGTTGTTTTCGCCGCGATCGCTGAACCCGCTTCGGCCGACGCGGCCACGGTGCGTCCGGGCGCAAAGTCATTCCAAGTAGACGTCTTGCTCGATAAGTACGAGACGGAGAAGGGCGCGAAGAGTTTCTGGGGCGCGACGGTGATCTGCTCCCAGCTCGGTCTTCCCGGCTGGGCGACGATCGCCGGTGTGTGCCAGTCTGCGGTCAGCGTGTGCGCCGCACAGGCCTACACCGCCAAGCCGCG
Source organism: Gordonia sp. NPDC057258 (assembly GCF_042668985.1). Classification (NCBI taxonomy): domain Bacteria; kingdom Bacillati; phylum Actinomycetota; class Actinomycetes; order Mycobacteriales; family Gordoniaceae; genus Gordonia; species Gordonia sp. NPDC057258. The sequence continues at coordinate 91,264 of NZ_JBHUXZ010000012.1, read as the reverse complement.
AAAGCGAGCCGGGATGACCATCGGCCGAGGCGGCGGGTTCTGGTGCTGGAAGTACTGATCACGCCCGCACCCCGCTGCATGGACAGCTGACGAGACTGATCCGACCGAGGCCCCGGATCAGTACGTCGCTGTCCCGTCGCGCCGACTACCGCGGAGGCCGACTGTCGGCCGAGCGGATCGCGCGTCTGGAGTCCGAGTTCCCGGACTGGCAGTGGCTGCCGCAGGACGAAGCCTTCGCGGCCGCGTTCGAGACCGGACTGTCCCACCTCCGCCGCTACGTTGCCACCCACGGCACCAGCACGGCCCCTCAGCGAAATCTGATCGACGGGGTCCCGATCGGTACCTGCGTGACGCGTCGACCGCGGCATCATCTCGATCACTTCCGGGAGCCGACGTATGGATCGGCTGCACCGGCCAGGGTCTGCCGTTGCGCGCAGACGCCATGTCGGTGGTTCATGCCGAGGTCGCCATCCACCGGTCATCAACGAACGGCCTTATGCCAGACGCACAGGTAAACACCTGTCCCCCAACGAATTACAAGTGCCGATAATAGATATTATGACATTTCCGCAGGCAGGCGACCTGTCCTCACGATAACCAAGCTGACCGCGCTGCCTGTCGGATGACAACGTCGTACTTGGGATTTTGACACCCTAGTTGAGACACGGTGACACGGTGACACGGTGACACGGTGACACGGTGACACGGACATGAGACTTGACCCGCCGTGACCTGCACAAATCTTTCGGGTACTCCCAAATCGACTGTCATCTAGACACAATCGCCGTGCAGATCGGCTTGAGAATCTCGCAATCGCTGGCACCGATCGGATCTCCCACGTGCGGATAGTCGCAGATCAACCTCTCGAGTAGTTGTCACCGCTCTCACGTGCGCTGTCATCCGACATCGAGTGACGACCTACTTGAGACTGGCCACCCTGTTGAGACTTGATGAGCGGGCCGACCCAGACCTGCTGGTGCGAGGGCTGGGACGGCCGCGGGATCTCACGCCGCCTTGTCCCCGATCACCACAGCCGCGATCTCGTCGGCGATCGCCTCTATCTCATGGGTAGCCGTGGACAACGCCACCTTGTCGGCGAGGGACGGGCTGTAGGCGCGGACCTCGTCGGCACCCACCTCATGCCAGATCGGGAGGATTGACTGCTCTCCCGCGTTCGTGCGGGTGACGATCCCGTCGAGTTCGTGGTTTGGCCAGCCTTTGTCGAAGAACGACGGCGACAACACCACGAGACCGAATCGGCTCGACCGGATGCCCTGATCGATACGCCGACGGAGGCTCGAACCGATGCGAAGTTCTGCTACGTCCAGCCAGACACGGACGCCGCGTACGGCAAGTGCGTCACGGAGCGGTATCGCAACGCTCAGCTTGTCCTCGGACGCGTGGGAGAGAAAGACGTCCCATGTTTGGCCAGCCATGATGTCGTCCGAAGGCGGCTCAACAACGTCGTCGCGAACCTCGACCCGCCGAGCCGGATTGTCCTCGGGGATCGTAGGAAGAGCGCCGCGGGGTGCGGGCTCAACACCGACCCCCACGCGGTAACGACCTGCGTAACCACCGAGGTCGGTAACGATGACCCACCGGCCAGAGCTCGGGATTATCAGCCGGACCGGCGACCGCTTCGCGAGACCACCGGTGTACCGGTAGCGGCGACCGGACTTGTAGTTCCGGTACTCGGACTGCGTCATCAGCTGGACGTTGACCTGACTGTCGAGCGTGACGACGGCGGTCGCGCCCTTCTGCTGATGGCCGAGGTCGTGAACAGTGTGTTTCACAGGAAGCTCCTGTCGTTGGGAACGACGATGGAACCCCTACCCCCGAGTTGTTGTAGCCCGAGAACCCGCGTTGTAGCCTGTCCTTACAGCGACCAACTGTGAGACAGAACCCGGACGAGGTTGATCCCGTTCGGGATCTTGTCGTTCGGGGGTAGTCTATCGGCCCTACCATCGACACAACAGCTTGCGAATAACATTCGTGAGATTCCCTGCTCGCGCTCGGCGTGTCGCCTCTAGTCGGCGTGTCCGCTGTCGCGATCGACGGCGGTCGGTGGGCCCGAAAGATGGGCGCGGCGTACCTCGCGGTCATGTGCGTCAGCGGCGCGGCGTAGGCCATGATCGATTCGGCAACCCGCCCTCCCCGACCCCAGGGGCCGGGGTTGGCAAGAGGTGCAGGTCGACAGACTGGTCCCCACGGTAAGCGCTGCGGGGCCGTCGATCGACAACCGCGTGCGGGGACGGGGAGCCGGGCCGAGCGGCCGATTAGGAAAGGCCGAGGCCAGAGGCGAGGCAGCACTTCGCGGTGTCCCGATATTGATTAATCCTGAGGCGGGGCGTAATCTGGTTGTCGCAGACCCCCCCACACCTGTGGATAAGGGGGTCTCGCTGTATCTAGGGGGCTTCTATTTCCTGCGGGACGCGGGAAGGGTCTCGCTCGGAGAGAAAATTCTCGTACCACTGCCACGCAAACTCGTTGTGGGCATGACGATCGACGTGCGAATTTGCCGACCAGGCGACCAGGTCGGCCATCTGCACCAGTTGCGAGGCGGCGGAGTCAATATGCACGGCATCTTCGATGAGTCGTCTACTACGCAGGTCGAGCCCTCGATGCGTAGTTCGGTACGTCGGATCGTTACCGTCGCCGTCCATGAACACCAGGCCGAGGCCGCCGCTGGCGGCGAGCTCGACCTCAATCTGGGCAACGAGGTCCGCATACAGGTCTCGCTTGGTTGTGGCGATCTCGCCAGGGCTGCCGCGACGGTAGACGGCACCTACCCGCAGGCCCTCCGTGCAGCGCAGTGTCTCCAGACAGACCTCAGCGACCTCCCTGCCGAAGTCCTTCCAATACTCGACGCCGGCATGGACGTGCCGGTCGGGGACGCCCTTCGAAATACGGCCGCGACCATTCACGTACTCGGTGGTGTGTAGCTCCTTGGTGACCGCGATCCTGTACTCGCGCCACAGCATCTTTCGGGTGTCGAGCCACGAGGCGAGCACCGAGCTCCAGTGGTCCGGGGAAAACTCGATCCACCCGTAGACGTGGAGGCCGCTCGCGGGGTGCCCGGAGTCGTCGACGTAGATCATCCGCTCGAGATGCGCTGGCACATCACGATCATGACCGATGCCGGCGGCGCGCCCACCGCCCGACCCGGTGCGGGCGGCTCTCGGCTGTCGACCTCACGTCCCATGAGGCGTAATCGGGGCGGGTAAAGCTCTGCTTTCTGCGGGACCGCGCGCGGGCTGAGCTCTACGCCACCTCGAATCAGGATGTCGCACCACGTTATGGGAGTCGAGAAGCAAAAGTCCATGCGGTCCGTGGGTTCCTGCACCGCAACGGATTCGTGACGGCGGCTGAGAACGTCGCTTGGTCAGACACCGTTCCGCTGACGGTCATCCCAACTCGCGCGGGCGTCGTTCGGTCGCGATGAGCTGTCTCAACTACCAGCTATTTGTCTCGGGTCGGCTGTCATCCGACACTGCCTACTACCTGGCGCAGAGCGCTCGACGAGGCATGAGGACCGTTGCCACGTCAGGGTCCTCGGAGAACTGTTCAAAGTCCACCGCAGAACCGTCGACAGATGGATCTCGCACGCTTCCCACGTAACCGTAGATCGGCATTGCATTATCGGGATCACAGGACCGTTGTCCGTCTTGTGTGACGATGAAACCGAAGATGATGCTCACCGACTCGCGTGGCTGCACCACGGTCGCGAGTCTGTAGACCGAATACGTCGATGTTTCAGTTTTGCGAGCTTGGACCCACTGTGATTCAGGCACTGTCGCAGCTACGGATTCAATGCTGATGACACTTGTCGGATACGACATCCAGACCGCCGGCCCGCGCACCGGCTCGGTGGTCATGTTGGTGTAGACCAAGCGAGCCTTAAAGAAGCTGCCCGCGCGAGTGAGATCGACTACCTCACTCCAACGGTCTGTGAACCCATCAGCAACCGCCATGTCGGTGATGTGCCCGGTCCGTGGTGTTGTCGGCCGATCTTCAGACGGCGACGCCGACTCTCTCGCGCGCAGCTCCATGAGGGTCACCCCCCCATAAGCAATGGCCACGGCAAGGGCCACCACCATTACGCAGAGGAGAACGACTTGGGTGAGGCTGCGTGGTGTCACGCTTTCACGTTTTGGCCCGCGCTCCTCAACACCGCCAGTCTCGGTAGACCCAGTCTTTCTGTCGGCATCCTCGGAACCGGGAACGGCGTCAGGGTCTTCGGCGCCGGCCCCGGCATGCTCGGCGTCGGCATCGGGAACGACATCGGCGGCGGCGTCGGCATGCTCGGCGTCGGCATGCTCAGCGTCGGCGTCGGCGTCGGCATCGGCGTCGGCATGCTCAGCGTCGGCATCGGGAACGACATCGGCGTCGGCGTCGGCATGCTCAGCGTCGGCGTCGGCGTCGGCGTCGGCATCGGCGTCGGCATGCTCAGCGTCGGCATCGGGAACGACATCGGCGTCGGCGTCGGCATCGAGAACGACATCGGCGGCGCCAGAAGCGCTGACTACCAACTCGACGACATCGTTCGGCGTGAGGTCGGGTTCGGGGCGGACGGCGTGGTTCCTCTGTTCTTCCTCCTGGAGTTCGCGGAGTGCGTTGTTGGTTGCGGCTTCGGTGACCGGGCTCGACCCCTCGAGTCCGGTGAAGGTGAGCAACATCCGCGTCTGCTCTTCCGTGGCGTCGATCCCGCGACAGAATGCGGCCAGCGTGTCGTGGTCAAGTGCCTTCCCCTCCAGTAGGAAGCCACTGAACGGTGTACCGAGTTGTTCGAGTCGACGGCGATGTGGAGGCCGCTCACCGGCAGCATCTCTGGTCGGGGTCAGCTCGAGGACATCCTGGAGTGTGTAGTGCTCGACTCCAAGCTCGGCTCGCAAAGTGAAGAGGGCCAGCACGGCCGGGGATGGGTACCTGGTTTTCAGCGCCCGCGGCGAGTGATTGAACCCGTTGGGCGATTTTCTTCCGTCTTCGAAACAGGCTTCGAGGGCGTCGGAGAAGTGCAGCCTGACATAGGCGAGGAAGCGCTCGGCGTTGCCCATAGCGCCTCGCTTTCGGTTGTCGCCCCGCGTGCTGGGCCTGGCGAAAACTCAAGTTATCCCAGCTCGTCTCCGCCCGTCGAGTCTGGCTCACTCGGTCTTCCTCGGACTTGTTCGGGACTCGGCCAATACCGAGGTATACCGAGGCAAAACCGCTGGTCAGAGGCGAAATCGTGTGCCTAGGGTTGCGGTACGGCCGATCACGGTGACGGCCCGCTGGGTCAGAGATTTGAACCAGTTCTCGACCGAAGAAATGAGATACGAATGCATGAGCAGCAGCAGGCACCGGCGGCCGGCGACGTCCGCAACTGTCAGTCGTGTGGCGGCGGGGACGTCGCTCGGGTGACGGTCCATATCAACGACTTGGTGAAGGCTCCCGAGTCCTACGTTGATGGCTTCCCGACCGTCCTGTGGAACCGACTGGTGGCCAGGATCGAGAAGGATCACGAGTTCCTCTATCGAGTCGGCAGGCACACCCCGGAAGAGGTCCGTGTCGAGTTTGCCGGGCGAATTCTCCACGAGGCGATCGGGTTCCTGACTCTGATCGCGAAAAACCCCGGTGTGGGGTTCTCGCCGAGCCCGCTCGTGGACATCGGGTGGCACAACTTCATCCTGTACACGAACGAGTACGCATCATGGTGCCAGGCAACAGCAGGGCGCTTCATTCACCACTCCCCCTTCGATGAGGAAGGAGTCGACTACGGCTCGGGTCATTCCGTGCGGACAGTCGATGTCCTCCGCGCGAGCGGGTGGCGTGTCGATGACATGCTCTGGATGAGCTCGACCCTGACGTGCGATATGCGCGTGGCCGGCAACTACGACTGCGGACCGTGCGATTCGGGCGCCGGTTACGACTGTGGAAGCACGCATTCGACCGAGCCGTCGGCGAACAACGGGAACTGTGGGTCGAGCAGCTGCAGCGACGCGTGCGGCGGCGGCGGCGACGACATCGCCATGACGACCGTCGAGTGCAGTTGCCGTCCGATCGACGCCGGCGACGCCACGGAGGTCGCGATCGTCACCGCGAACAACGGGAACTGCGGGACGAGCAGCTGCTCCGACGCCTGCGGCGGCGGCGACGACATTGCCTTGCTCACCCGCCCGGTCATCACGGCGAACGATGGCAACTGCGGCGGCCAGGGCTCCGGTGATGCCTGCGGCGGCGGCCAGGACGGGGGTTCAGACGGCAATTGAGGACCTTGCGCCTGGCCTTCGAGCCGGCTCAGACGGCGATCCCGGAACTGGGGTCGCCGTTCTGGCGTGCCGACGGTCTCGGTGCCCACGGTCTCGGTGCCCACGGCCTCGATGCCGGTCGCGCTCTCGGTCCCGGTCTCGCGCTCGGTGGTGCCGGGATTCGCAGCGAGTACCGAGTCACGGGTGAAGCGGTCTTCGGAACGCCAGACGAACCCGGGCCGAGCAGTGGAACACCCTTGTAGGCAGGGCTGTTCGTGCCCCGGCAGGGACCGGACCGCTCCCGCCCTCGGCGACGTTGCTGCGCAGGTGAGACTCAGCCTCCACCCGGTCTAGACTCCGGGGTCGTGTCACAGTCGAAACCAGGAATCTCACCTGCAAGACGGAAGATTCGATCGCCGTGCGGTGACCTCCACCGATCCGAGCTACCTCGGACGTCAGACCTGCTCCCGCTCGGCCCTCGGACCGCCGAAGACGTTGTGGTGAGCAGGGCCGGGGCACCAATCTGCGGCGTTTCTGGTGGTGCGATCGTTCGAGTCGACCCCTGTACTGGGCTACGGAGCACCTTCGCGGACACCGGTGGTCGGCCGCTGGGCTTGGAGGTGTGTGAGGATGGGCGGCTGATCGTGTGCGATGCGCACAAGGGGTTGCTGCGGGTGGATCAGTTCACGGGCGCGGTCGAGACGCTGGTCGACCAGGTCGATGGCGTTCGGCTGCGGTTCTGCTCGAACGCCACCGCCGGCCCGGACGGCACGGTGTGGTTCACCGAGTCGACGGACCGGTTCGTCTTCGAGCACTACATGGGTGCGCTCCTGGAGCATCGGCCGTCGGGACGGCTCTTCCGCCGCGATCCGGACGGGACGGTGACGACGGTCCTCGATGGCCTCTACTTCCCCAACGGGGTTGCCCTCGCACCAGATCGGCGTTCGTTGCTGTTCACCGAGACGGGCAACTACAGCCTGTCCCGGTTGTGGTTGGCCGGGCCCCGTCAGGGCGAGGTCGAGGTGTTGCTGTCGAACATGCACGGGTTCCCCGACAACATGTCGCGATTCGCCGGCGGCAGATCGTGGATCGCGATGACCAACCCCCGCAACGCTGTGCTCGACCGGTCAGCGACCTGGCCCGGTTTCATACGGTCGGCGATTTGGCTGCTGCCGGAGGTGATGCGCCCGGGTCCCGAGACCGTCGTGTGGGCGGTGTGCGTCGACCCCGACGGCCGGGTGGTCGATGAGGTGCGGGGTGTGCATCCGTCGTTCGACACCGCCACTGGCGCAGTCGAGCACGGCGGCAAGCTGTATCTGGCGAGCGTTTGGCAGGACTCGCTACTGGCGATCGACCTCCGCGACAGGGACCTCGGGGAGCTGACGACTCGTGTCGAGCGTGCGAATGCGCTGTGGCGCAGCGAAACAGACAACCTGTGACGTGACATCGGTGCTGATGGAGCAGGCTGCGAGCTGCGATGAGTAGTTTCGACCCGCGGTTCGAGGCCGGGATCGCCCATCTGCACCGCTACGTCGCTGAGCATGGTTCGAGCTCGCCGCCGCGCGGCGCGACGATCGACGGGTTCGCGATCGGTCAGTGGGTCGTCAACCGCCGTGCCGAGTACCGGCGGGGTGGACTGTCGCCCGAGCGGATCCGCCGGTTCGAGGCCGAGTTCCCCGGCTGGGTGTGGAATGTGCGTGAGGCGATGTTCGACGTCGGCGTGGCGTATCTGCGCCGCTTCGCCGCTGTCCACGGCACGAGCAATGCCGGCGAGGGCGATGTGGTCGAGGGTTTCGAGATCGGCACTTGGGTCGCGTCCCGTCGCGCTGACTACCGCAGAGGCCGACTGTCGGCCGAGCGGATCCGCCGCATCGAGTCCGAGTTTCCGGACTGGCAGTGGCTGCCGCAGGACGAAGCCTTCGCGGCCGCGTTCGAGACCGGACTGTCCCATTTGCGCCGCTACGTTGCCGCCCACGGGACCAGCAAGGTCCCTCAGCGGGATCTGATCGACGGGTTCCCTATCGGTATTTGGGTCGCCACCCGTCGCGCCGACTACCGCAAAGGCCGACTGTCGGCCGAGCGGATCCACCGCATCGAAACCGAGTTCCCGGACTGGCGGTGGACGGTACGACCCGCCGCCACGAAGAGCAGGCGGTGACGCCGTGCCCAGCGAGCACGACTCCCCGACCGCTGGCCGGCGTCGTGCGGACGATCGGCGGTTCGACGCCGGGATCGCACACCTGCACCGCTACGCCGCAGGGCATGGATCGAGCTCACCACCCCGCCACGCGACGATCGACGGATTTCGGATCGGCGCCTGGGTCGACAGCCGACGCACCGACTACCGGCTCGGCCGGTTATCGCCCGAGCGGATCCGCCGCATCGAAGCCGAGTTCCCTGACTGGCGGTGGAACGTGCTCGATGCCGCGTTCGCGGCCGGGATCGAGCACCTGCGCCGCTACGTCGCCGTCCATGGCACCAGCAACCCACACCAGCACGACGTCATCGACGGCTTCGCGATCGGGCAGTGGGTCACCAATCGACGGGTCGACTACCGCAAGGGCCGGTTGTCGGCCGAGCGAATCGCGCTGTTCGAGAACGAATTCGCGGACTGGCAGTGGAACCCTCAGGACGGGGCGTCGACAGCCGCGTTCGAGGCCGGCCTCGCCCACCTGCACCGGTACCGAGCAGTACACGGCACCAGCAACCCCCGCCAGCGGGACGTGATCGCCGGCTTCGCGATCGGCCAGTGGGCGGCGAACCGTCGCTCCGACTACCGTGCAGGCCGACTGTCGGCCGACCGGGTGCGCCGCCTCGAAACCGAGTTCCCAGACTGGCGGTGGACTGCGCAAGGCCGCTCCTGATCCAGACCGCCGGAGCTGAGGCAACGGATTCAAAACCCGTCCAGTGTCAGTTCGAGCTCGTCCGGAGGGCGCCGAGCAAATGCGGGACGGGGATGCCGGCACTGTAACGGCTGTTCGACGGGCCTTTACGCCGATTGCGTGACGTGAACAAAGAAATTGAGATAATTCGACTTACCACAGTCCGATCGATCCCGAAAGTATGTGTTGAACAATCCATTCCGGCCTTTTGCCATGCAAACCAACCTTGATTAACCGGCAGGCCTGTGATCACAATTATTGCACGATCATCCCTGACTCAGGTATGGGGGTGACACAGCCCACGTCCGACGTCCGCTTCGCGTCCGATCTTTATTCCCGCGATCCCCACTAGAGTGAAGGTGATCTAAGTGCCTCAGGACCGACACGAATTGATCAACGCCAAAAAGGTCAAGAAGGAAATGGATGAGATGGTCGAAATGATCACTCATCCTGAGTTTGTCTCGGCGATGAAGAAGATGAAGGAAGCGCCTCCGGAAGAACGACGCGCCCTCGCGAAAGACGTGCTCTCGGTTGACGCACTCAAGGATGCGGGGGTCGTTATGCCCCCAGGAATGCGTGTGACGACACGCTACTTTGAGCCCGGCAAGCCGGATGTATTGGAGATTGATCCGTTGGGGAAACCCCGGGAGTTCAAGTTGCCGAGGGAGATCGCGAAAAACATCGCGAAAAACCCCGGCGATCTAGTCGCGTGGGGAGGCTGCGCATGTGGAGGTGGAGCGTCCTTCTGCGGCGGGGCGGGAGGAGGTTCTTGAACGGGGAGAATCACTACCCAGGGCTCGATTTCGGTCGGAGTGAACTGGCTGAGGTTATGTCGGCCTACTACCGAGACATCCTTGATTTCATCCTACAACCCGGGTTTCAGCGAACATTCGATGAAATGATGAATCTCGCTCCGGCTTATCGCCCTGAGTTTGTTCGCGCCGTCTGGCTTGAGCCCGAAGAGTTGACGAAGCGTGACATACATGTGCCAGAGGGCATCCTAATTCAGACGTCGGCTTTTGGCGATCGCCGCCCGACGCTTTTCGTGGTCAAGAAGTTCCTACCAGAGAAGTACCATCGCGCTTGGGAGAACGTCAATTGGACATTCAATAACGAGTTTAAAGACAGCGATGTCCCGAGGGACGTTGAAAGTGCATGGCGGCTACCTCTTAAAGTCAGCGTGCAAAATGCCCTTATCTCAGGCAATTTCGACTTGCAGCAGGTTCCCAGTGGGGATGCGGAGATAACTCAGAGTTTAGATGCCGCGTCTATTGTGAAATCCGAACGGCGGCGTCACGCGTCAGAACCTGAACCTGTGGCGTCCCCACGGCATTCGCGGAATACCAGCTCGCACAACGCTTAGGCATCGCCGACGTGATCGGACTGGCAGTGGAACGTAGCCGATGCCGCCTTAGGGGCCGGCCTCGCGCGTCTGCACCGGTACCGGGCAGTGCACGGCACCAGCAACCCCCGTCAGCGGGACGTGATCGCCGGGTTCGCGATCGGCCAGTGGACGGCGAACCGCCGCGCTGACTACCGTGGGGCCGACTGTCGGCCGACCGGGTCCGCCGCCTCGAAACCGAGTTCCCGGACTGGCGGTGGACTGGGCAAAGCCGCTCCTGATCCCTCAGGAGACCCCCGGGAGCCGAGGCAACGGGTTCAAACCCGTCCAGTGTCAGTTCGAGTCTGTCCGGGGGCACCTAAACCAAACGTGGGACGGGATTGTCCGGTTTCGTAACGATGTCCGAGTGGGTTGCTATAGGTAGTTGACATTCGATCGGCCAGTGCGTGCCGGTCGCCGCTTGTGTGAAAGGCTCTCCCGCTCAATGGCTATGCCCCCGCTCCCCCCTGCCGTCTCCTCTCCAGAGTCGCCGGCCACCCCGTCACCTCGCAGGACTCGCACGCGGGTCTTGGTCGGCAGCTGCGCGGCTGTGCTGGCCTTGGCGCTGGGGGCGTGCGGGACGACCGGCACGACCACCGAGCGGGTCGCTGACACCTCGGCCCTGCCTGCGGCGACGACGTCCGCGGCCGCGGCGTCGGAGGTGTCGCTGCCCACCGCGACGCCGGTCGTCACGGTGTCGGCGGCACCGGCCGCGAACAAAGCGCTGGCCACACTGGACACCCTCGAGGTGAAGGGTCGCGCACCGAAGACCGGGTATGACCGTGCCTTGTTCGGTCAGGCCTGGACCGATGACGTGAACGTCGACAGCGGCCACAACGGCTGCGACACCCGCAACGACATCCTGCGCCGCGATCTCACCAATATCGTGCTCAAGCCCGGCTCGAACGGCTGCGCGGTGCAGTCCGGAACCCTCGCCGACCCCTACACCGGCACCACCATCCCGTTCGTGCGTGGCCAGCAAACGTCCTCGGCGGTGCAGATCGACCACGTCGTCGCTTTGTCGGATGCATGGCAGAAGGGCGCCCAGCAGCTCTCCGCGGCCCAGCGAGCGGACTTCGCCAACGATCCGCGCAACCTGCAAGCCACCGACGGCCCCACCAACCAGCAGAAGGGCGACGGCGACGCCGCGACCTGGCTGCCGCCGAACCGCTCCTACCGCTGCACCTACGTCTCCCGTCAGGTCGAGGTCAAAGCCGCTTACCAGCTGTGGGTGACCCAGGCCGAGAAGGACGCCATCACCCGCGTCCTCGGTAGCTGCGGCGCCGCGGTGCCGGCACCGACGACCCGCCAGGTCCCCAACACCCGGACCTCGACGGCGACACCGCTCCCGGAACCGACCTACACGCCGCCGACGACGACCTACACCCCGCCGCCTGCGGCTGAGGCACCGTCGTCGGTCTACTACGCCAACTGCTCGGCAGTCCGCGCCGCGGGCGCGGCCCCGATCTACGCTGGCCAGCCCGGTTACAGCAGCAAGCTCGACCGCGACGGCGACGGCGTCGCCTGCGAGTAGTCAGAGCACGCGTTCGACAGCTACGAGACGGTTGCTGTCGACTGTCCGGCGTCCTTCTTCCGCTTCCGTCGTCGAGCCTTACGTAGCTGGGTCACGCCTTCGACCTCGGTGACGGTCGATTGGGCAGGCGGAGCGAGGCGGTAGATCTTCCGCCGCCGGCGAGGGTCGAACGTCGTCGCAGCTCGACTCATCTTGACCGCGATACTCTCGGAATCCACTGTCAAGAGCCTCGCGTTGACCAGCTCACGGGTTCCCGCAGCACGTGTTTTGTGTGAGATTGAGTATCGCTGAGGAAACTCGGTGGTGGAGAACCAGACTGCCTCGCCCTCTCCGCCTTGCTCGGCAAGCAAGATCAACAGCATCGCTAGTCCTGGCCCGTTGAGCTCCTGGATGTACCCGTCGGTCCACAGTTGCGGGGGGATCTTGAAGTACATTTGCCGCGCCAAAACACCCGGCTTCGCTCCGGTCTGCTTGGCTTTGGTGTACGCCGTCGACGGCAAGGTGTACGGCTCCCGGTTTCCGGATTCATCAAGCAGTCGCACCAGGTTCGGGTAGCCGGGGTTCTCGAGTACTTCGATCAGGCCTGCTTCCCTGAGTGTCTTCATGGCGTTCTTGATCCGCCGCGCTCCAGCGTTCTCGGGGTCATCGAGATCGAGCAAGGTCGCCCATGCACGGGCCGGTTTGTCGGTGTCGAAGGGCGGCGCCGAGCAGCGCCACAGCAGGGCAAGGTACAGCTTCACTGCAACAGCACCGTTTCGCCCACTGCGATAGAGCGCAGCCATGGGGGCTTCGGGATCCCCGGCGTCGGATCGCCGCACGAAGACCTTACGCACTGGGGTGTCCACTCGTCGCCCGGCGGCATCGCGCATTTCGGCGGCAGCTCTACGTGATGCTGCGGATGCAGTCGGCACTCGCCTCAACCACAGGGGCCCTACCGACGGCAGCAGGACACCCCCCGTTGCCGCTGCGTCACGATTTTCGAGCCTCTCCTGGCTCTCAGTTACGAGTTTCATTGCCCTTACTCCTTAGAACCCCCAGGGTACCTGAGTACGTACTCTTTGAGCAGTGCTTTTAGCTACCAAACGGACCCCGTTATCGAACCTAAGCGGCAGGGGTCGAGCGCATGATAGTAAATTGGTTAGTTTTTTGTCAACCAAAGAAGTGGATCCGAGCGGACAGTGTGCTACGATTCATACAACGGTCAAAGGAGTGGCTGGTCGGAGAATCCGGTTCGCCGGGTGTGACCCGACCTACCATCATCCTGCAGTTCGGCCGGGACCAGGCTTCGGTAGTTCATCGGCAAGAGAGTTACGTGTCGACCGGCTCCGAGACGTGCGGGTCGTGCCCCCGCCGTCCGGTGTCCGGCTACCGACAGCCAACGAAGGGCGTCTGCGCAGGGGTGCGCGGGCGCCCTTCGTCTGTCTCGGCCGCTGGTGGCGAGAGGACAGTGGAGCGTATGGCTTCGATGGCGCCGATGCTCGCAACTGCGGGTCCTCCCCCGTCGGGTTCGGGCTGGTCGTGGGAGATGAAGTTCGATGGTCAGCGCTGTGTCGCCCGAGTCACCGGCGGTGAGGTGTTGCTGTTGAGCCGCAACCTCAGCCCGATCACCTCGACCTACCCCGAGATCACGGCCGCCCTGCTGAACGCCAGTGGCGGCCGCGACGTCGTGGTCGACGGCGAGATCGTGGCGCTCGACGCCGCCGGACGGCCGTCGTTCTCGCTTCTGCAACGACGCATGCACACCCCGCGGCCGGGCCGGCGGCTGCTCACCGACGTTCCGGCGGCGTTCTACCTGTTCGACGTCCTGGAGCTCGACGGCTCCGACGTCGCACCACTGCCCTACCTCGAGCGCCGCGAACTGCTCGACACCTCGCTCACCAGCACCGGCACGGTGCAGGTCACCCCGTACTGGCCTGACAGCTCCGCCGAACCGATGCTCGAGCTCGCGACGACGTTCGGCCTGGAGGGCGTGGTCGCCAAGCGAGCAACGTCGAGATACGGGCGGGGGCAGCGATCCCCGGCATGGGTCAAAGTCCCACTGCGGCTCAGCGCCGAAGTGATCGTGTGCGGGTGGACCGGCGGCCCGACCATGGTGCGGTCGCTGCTGGTCGGCGGCTACCGGCCCTCGGGTGAGTTGGTCTACCTCGGCGAGGTCGGTACCGGGTTCACCCAGCGGCACCGCCGCGAGATCGCCGAACAACTCGCGGCGATAGCGCGCCCCGACCATCCGTTCACCACCGAGCACTCCCCCACCAGGATCCCAAACGTGCGGTGGGTGCAACCGGTGCTGATAGGCACCATCGAGTACCGCGAACTCACCCGCCGGCTGCGACATCCCTCGTGGAAAGGCTTGCGCACCGACAAAACCCCGGACGAGGCGATCTGGCCCGAACACGACACCCAGCCCTGACTACTCGGGCGTCGACTCACCACCTGCACGCACCACGATCACCCTGCGACAACCGACCCGCCGGGAGGGCGGCAGCGCAGCGCCAGCAGAGTCAGCTCGTGGCTTCTCCGAGTCGTTCGACCTGCCCACCGAACTCATCGGCGTACGCCTGAGCCTCGGCGGCTTCGTCGTCGGTGTAGACCCGAACACCGGCCGGCCTACCGGGCGGCCCCACGATCAACGTCAGCTCCCCGATCGCGACGCGGCCGCGCTTGGGTGCGACGCGATTCGTGGGCCCGGCCCCGGCATCATTGTTCTCAGTCATCGCTCGGCGGCGTCCTCTCGCGGTTGCAGCGCCTCGGGCGGCACCCACATCGTGATGACGGCCGACGAGACATGGTTGGCGCTTTCGACCGGCATCTGACAAATACCGCGCCACAGACCATTTGAGACCTGCAACCACGCCAAAAGAAGCGCCGGCATGGTCGGCTCGATACGTGCACCGGAGGCACGCACCCGCAGCGACACTCCCCCACCGGCGGCATATGACCGTCCGCAGGACGGGTCAGCGATTGCCATGTCGATCAGCACGGGCCTGGGCGGGTCGACCACGCGTAGTGTTCGAGTGTCGGGCCAGCGATCGAACATGCTCACAGTTTAACCCCACGGGTCGAATAGGTGTTCGATGGTCGTGTAGTTTGTACGGGTAGGCGGGGGTGTGACCGGAAGGGAAGTCCGGAACCCTACGCACCCCCGCCGTTCCCACCGCGGGAGGTGAATCGGTGGATGCGCGACCACGGTTGCACGTGACCCAACGTGCCATCCTCACCGAGGACGACAACGGTGTCTGGACGGGCCGCTATGGCGGAGAAAACTGTTCTGTGACAGCGGATTCCGAAGAAGACGCTCTCCAACGTCTGCGCGAGAAGCTCGAATCACTCCTCGACGACGACGAGCGCACCGCACGCATCATCTCCCTCGGGGAGCAGGCCGCCCAGGGCAGCTACACCGAAGAGGGTTTCGAGGCGCGTTTCATCAACCAGGAGGCCTACGAGGATCGGATGATCGAGGCGATGGAGACCTATTTCGACCAGGACTGACCCGTGACGTCTGCGCCCCTCGCGGCCCGCCGTTCTTCGCCGTGATGCAGCGGTGGGATCACCGCCGCAGATCTTCGACCCCGCACTCGATCGTCATGCAACCTACTGAGAGGTCGTGGCGGTCCGGCCTGCCGGGCCGTTGGACAGAGGTATCGCGACGGTGCCCCGGGGACTCAGATTGCGCCGCTGTTCGCCGCGAACATTGCGGCGTAGAGGACTGCCACGGTCCGGGATGCTTGCTCGCGGACAGCGCTGTCGGGGTCGTAGAGGTAGGCCTCGACCGTGTGGATGAGATGGACTGGGGTCGGTCGGAACCGTCGGAGGCAGGCTATCGCTGTGGCCCGCACGCTAGGGTCACCGATTTGGTCGGCAACGCGATGCACATCCTGCTGCTGGCCATGCTCGGTCAGGCACTCGAGGATCCCCGATCGACAGGCACCCAATCCGCGGTCTGCTGCGAGCCTCGATAGTTCGTCGCGATGGTCGCGGGATGCCACCTCCCGCAGCGCTTGCGCCGCTTCGTTCAAGACTTCAGCGCTCACTGGTGGCTGAAGGTAGAACTGGTCGATGAGAACCTCGGCGGCGCCGCAATCGCGGGTGCCGGTGCTGGCCAGCGACCGGCAGAGATCGATCCGGAGTTGATCGACCTCGCTGCTGTCGGTGAACCCGGATCGTTCCTCGACATGGCGTAACCAGTGCACGAGAACGCGCGTGGAAGAGGACATCCGTCGCGTGTCGGCTACGCCGAGGTGTCCGTGCGAGTGTGGCGAAGAATCGGCGTGTGCGAGGTCGGCGGCGAGGCGCTGGTAGACGCGCTCTCGCCTCGACGTCGCTGTCACATCGGTCCTGTCGATCGGCGGTCGACTTTTCCCTGCGTGGGTAGCGCGGGAACGCAGCCTGGCATCGCGAGTCCTTACCGTCCGGAGCCGCCGCGGATCGGCTGGCTGTTCGGAGGGTCTGATGCATTGGGGTTGCCGTGATGTTCCGACATGCCTGGCCCACGGCGTCGGTGGAACTGAGCTCCTCAGGTGTTACGTCGAGCTGATCACTGACCGCCGGGAAGTTGGGTGATGGCCCCGAAGTCGATCACTGCCCACGACAGCGGGCGACCCGGCGATCCAAGGCTTGTGCGGTGTCAGTTGCAGGTTGCCGAGAACTCGAATTGCTTGGTGATAGGTACGGCAAGATCCCAGCTTTCCGCGGTCCCGCGAACCGTAATTCGGGAACCGTCTTCGTCGACGTCTTCGACTGAGCCTTTGCCCTGCTTGGCGGTGTAAAGGACCCCATCGAGTCCGAACGACACCCTCACGAGTTTCGGTGGATTGCCTGGTTGGAGATCGGCAATGAGCCCGGGCTGCCCGTCGGTGGGGTCCTGTCCGGTGATGCTGACGGAATCGCTCTGTCGGTAGCACATGAACTCAGCCGGGTCGATGCCCGGGAGTGGTTGGCCATTGACGGTGACGCTGAGTTCGGCGTAGGGGATGTCGATCTTGGACAACTCCGGTCGCGTATCCGCGGCTTCGGAGGCATCGGATTCCGAACATCCGGCTACTACGAGGCCGACCCACGATGCCACCAGCAGTGGCACCACGAAACGCTGACGGCTAGCCATAACTCTGTCTCCCCCTGGGCTGGTCGTGAGGCTCACGATCTGCTTGCTTGCTGCGGGACTGTACCGGTCGAGACCGCGAAGGGAAGGCACCGGATCGCCGCGGCGCCGATCGGTCACATACCGCCGGGGTCGCCGACGACGGAACTCACACCGGCTGGGAACCGGGCGGGGTCCTTGCTGCAACCCATCACCGTGCAGCCATTGATTCGCGCGTCACCGACAGGGATATCCCTGCCGCACCCCCGAGTGCGGTCGGCTTCTGCGCCCACGTCCGTGCGCGCGGCGGCCCCGAGCGGCACCGTCCGAGTGCGAGACCCGCTCGCGCACAGGGGCAATGCGTCACTGGCGATGTCGTCAGCCGCGAGGGAGGCCCACCGTTTCTCGGTTGCTGTCATGCAGCTGGTGTGCGAGGTGATCGGACGCCATCGAGGACCGTCTCGTCTTGGCGAGACGGTCGCTCCAACGGTCGCGGACCAGATCGTGGTGCTGGTCCGTCACGACGCCTTCCATATCGCGAAGACGGTTGCCGCGACGGCACATAGGACCCAGAAGTCCTCGATCGGGCCATCGGTGCATCGACTGCATGTACAGCTGTGTGACCCCTGCGGCGCCGAGATCTTCGGTTCCGTCACCACGGACGGCCAGGTGCGGCCATTCGCCGCCCGCGTCGAGCGAAGACCGTGTCGGATACGTGCCGCCGCGCGGCCGGGCAGCCGATCCACTCTGGGCCGTGTCGCCTATCGGTGGCAGCTGGTTGCTCTCGAGTTCTGCTGAGTCCACGGCTGACGCTGACACCTGTCATCGGCTCGGCGTGACCTATCCTTTCCCGGTGGTTGCGCAGTCGTCGGTGTTGGCCCGGAGATGGGCCGATTCTGCACCGTTGCGTGCCCAGCAGTGGGGCCTGATCACCAGCGCCCAATTGCAGCGCCTCGGTGTGAGCGGGTCGAGTCAGCTTTTGCTCCGGCGCAACGGATTGCTGGTGTCGGTGGCCAGGGGTGTGATGCGTGAATCCCGCCCGCCGGCGAACGACCTGCTGGCCGCAGCCCAGCTGGCCTGGGTGTCGGCAGCGCCGGGTTCGGCTCCGGAGGAACGGCTCTCGGCCGAGCGTCCAGACTATGTGGTCACCGCGTACACCGCGCTGGCCCTGCGTGGACTTGCCGATCCCCCAGTCGAGACGCTGCCGCAGCTGGCAGTCACCGGGCGCTTCCGGCACCGGCAGACCGCCACCTATGCGATCGTTCCTCGCCGGGCAGATTTGTCGTGGGAGGATGTGGCGGTCCTCGATGGACTGCCCGTCTTCACCCCGGCCGCGGCGATCCGCGATCTCGCCGCGCACGGTGGCGCCCGGTTCGCCGACGACCTGGCCGACTACTTCACTGCTATCGCCGGGGCCGCGGCCGGCCGCCCCGATCGTGCCGCCATCGTCGCCGCGATTGCTGCCACCGGTATCCGCCTGGACGCCCCGTCGTCTCCCCTACCTCCGCTGCTGGCTCGAAAATGGGCCGATACCGCGTCGCTGCGGACGGCCCAGTGGGGACTGATCACCAGCGTCCAGCTCCAGCAGCAGGGCGTGACCCGCAGCGATCACGTGAAGCTGCGCGACGCGGGCCTGGTGGTTCCGGTCGCCAACGGAGTGATGCGCGAAGCCGACCGCCCTGGTGAGGGCGTCCTTGCCGCGGCGCAGCTGGCCTGGGTAGCGGCCGTGCGGGATTCGACCCCTGCTCAGCGGCTGGCGGCGCCCCGTCCTGACTGTGTGGTCACCGGGACGACCGCCTTGGCCATCCATGGCCTCGGCCGGCCCGGTGAGGGGCTGCCGCAGCTCGCGTTCACCAGGGCGCCGAAGGACGGTGGACGTACGACCACGACCGCCCGGTATCTGGGCCGCTCGACGGCGTTGTCGTGGGACGACGTCGACATCGTCGATGGCCTGCCGGTGTTCACCCCGGCCGCGGCGATCCGCGACCTGGGCCAAGACAGCCGTAGTCGGCTCGTCGATGACCTCGCAGGCTACTTCGCCGACATCGCCATCGCTGCTGCCGGCCGACCCGATCGCGACGCCATCGTGGCGGCGATCGCTGCCTGCGGCGCCCGCCTGCGCACGGTGGTCTGCGATGCGCGAGCCATCCTCGACCGGGTCTATCGCACCGCGGGTGTCTGCGACGACGACCTGTTGGCGGCCACGATCTGGGGCGGCCAGTGGCAGCGGCGCTTCACCGCCGACCGGGTACAGCACATCGTGGCTACTGCGCTGTCGGTCGCCCTCGACACCATCGCCGGCCGAGCCGGAGACGATCTGTCCGCCGTCCTGGTTCAGATGTTGGAACGCAACGGAAAAGCGCGTAAATGTGTTGTGCCCGAATGTGAATGGTGGGCGGTGGAACAAGACCGCTGTTATGAACACTCGATCCAGCGGCGACGCGAGCGCGTGCTACTCGACCCCGCAGGCGTCGATTCCTCCACCACCGCGACTCCTCGCCGGTCCGGACATGGCTGGTGGGGACACCTCGACGACGACGGCGAGACAATCGCGTGCCATGAATGCGGTGAGCGTTTCCGTGCGCTGACCCGCACTCATCTGGAAACCCACGGCCTGACCGCCCGCGAGTACAAACAGCGCCACGGCATCGAACAGCGCATCGGGTTGGTCTCCACCGAGATTCGCGAGCGGCAGCAGCACCAGGTCGCTACCAACCCCCGAACCTCGGAGCGATTCCGCCGAAACCCGAACGCGCCGCGCCTGACCGATCTACCGTCAGCCCTCCTCGACGACCAATCTCGCTGATCGAGGTCTCGTTCGACGCTACTGGCCTGTCGCTGCGGCGGTGTCGCGCAGCAGCTCGGCGAGTTGGGTGCGGGCTCGGTTGAGTCGGGATTTGACTGTCTGAACACCGACGCCCTGGTGGGCGGCGATGTCGGCGTAGGTCAGATCGCCGAATTCACGCAGCACCACGGCTTCTCGGAAGTCCTCGGGTAGCTGTGCCAGAGCTTCGCGTACCGCGTCGCGCAGCGCGATCTGGTCATCAAACGCTGACTGGTGGGTGCCGTCGACGAGTTGGATCGGCTGGTCGGGGTCGGTGAAGTCGGTGATGGTGGTGTTGGCTTTGCGGCGCCGCACGACCATCAGGGCGTTGTTCGCGGCCACCCGGTGCAACCAGGTGCTGAACTTCGACTCACCGCGGAACTTGTGCAGGTTCTGCCACGCCGCGACGAGGGTGTTCTGCAGGGCGTCCTCGGCGTCGTGGGGATTGGAACAGATGTTGAGGCACACCGCCCACACGTGCGTGCGGTGTGCGCCGACGAGCTCGGCGAAGGCGTGCTGGTCGCCGTTACGTGCTTGCAGCAGCAGACGTGCTTCGTCCATCAACTCCCCCAACCCGGTTCTCAGATGTCGTCGTGCGTGTCGTGGGCACCAGGGTGCGGGTCCTCGACACCGGCGTCGTCGAGGTCGACACTCGCGCTGCCCTCCTCGGCGGGCGGGAGCTGTCCCTCCTCGGCGGCGTCTTGGGCGGCGTGAGCCATCGGCGGATCAGCCGGCGCCTCGGGCGGGCCGTCGGGGTTGTCGTCGCCCAGGTCGATGTCCTCATCGACGTCGGCCGGCGGGGTGTCGTCCATGTCGGGGACGGTGTCGGGGTCGGCGACGGCGTCGGGGTCGAAGGCGGCCTGAAGCGCGCTGTCCCACACTCCCGGCGGCAGATCGGCGGCGAGGGTGGCGGGGTCGATGCCGAGTGACGCCAGAACCGGCGACGGTTCGTCCTCCTGCATGTGTTGACCTCCGTTTCTGGTGAGGTGGTCGCCGACGAAGGTCGCCGTCGGCCCGGTCACCAGGTGAGATGTTACGGCCCACCCACGGTGTTCCCGACCAGGTCCCGACAGCTGTGATGTAATCCTCCTCGCCAGATAGACGCGGATTCGGGGTCGCGGCGATCGTGGGCGGGAACATTCCTCATTCCTGGTGGCAACAGATTCCCGACACGCTCACAGACCGAGTTCGAAAGAGGACCCACCATGTCCGGTACCCCCAGCAGCGACGCCCCCATCATCAGCCCCGACGAGCCCTACAACCCCGACGCCACCCCCGCCGATGCGCCCACGCCCGCCCCGGACGCCGCCGACGGCCCGGCCGGCGAGGTGGTGCACACCACCGACGACGCCGGCAACGCCATCGACGTCCACTACGACGAAGCCGGCGAAGTGGTCCTGATCGAGGCCGACACCGATGGTGACGGCCAGGTCGACACCGCAGCGGCACCGACCGCCGACGGCGGAGCCGTCATCGCCAGCGACCTCGACAGCGACGGCGTGGTTGACGAAGTCGCCCACCTCGACGCCGATGGGGACCTCACCCAGGTCGATTCCTACGAAGACGGGCAACTGGTCACCCAGACCCTCGACACCGACGCCGACGGCGCACCCGACACCGTGCTGACCGACACCGACCGCGACGGCGCACCCGACACCCTGCTCGTCGACACCAACGCCGACGGGGCCATCGACGCCGTTGCTGTCGACACCGACGGCGACGGACAGTTCGACGCCGTCGCGCTCGACACCGACTTCGACGGCCAGGCCGACGTCTACGGCCAGGACACCGACGGTGACGGCGAACTCGACCTCTACAGCGACGACACCGGCACCTACAGCGACACCCCGGACGCTCCCGAAGACACCACCCCCGGCGGCTACGACAGCGACGCCCTGGTCTGACCCTGCCTGGCCGTCGAGTCACCCATCGCCGATGCCCGACCCTCCGACCAGGGGGTCGGGCATCGTTGCATCGCAGGACAGTGACTGCATCGCAGGCCCGTGACCCCGCATTCATCCGTTCGAGCAACCCACGAGGAGAGGGATTCCATGACCACCAACTCCGAATTCCGGGATCTTCACGACGCCGCACTCGAAGGCGACGTCGAACGGGTCCGGCAGCTGTTGGACCAGGGCGCTGACCCCGACCGGAAGAACGCCACCGGATACACCCCGCTGCAGCTCGCCGCCCGAAGTGGACGTTCGGCATCTGTAGAAGCGCTCCTTGACGCCGGGGCCGAACTCGATGGTCGCGATTCGCACGGCAATACCCCGCTGGGCACGGCCATGTTCTCCACGACGGGCGACGCTGTCGCGACGGTGGGCCTGTTGCTCGAGCGGGGTGCAGACCCTGATTCGACGAACAATGCGGGCGAGACTCCCCGGCACCTATCGAATCTGATGATGAACCAGCACTTCAAGGACCTCTTCGCCGAGTACTGAGGACTGAGTCCGCCGCCCCTGTGGTGGCGTCCGGCGACATCCCCCGTGGCGACGAACAGCTGAGTCACACGGGAATCGGGGATCTCCCGATCACGGCCTCAGGGGTCTGTGGACCGGGACGTCCCGCATGAACTCTGGCTTGGGCGGGAGGTTGGTGAACCGGCTGAACAGCTCGATCTCCGGCTCCACCCCCATGCGCGCAATGTGGTCCGCGGCCGAGACACCACCGATGTCCCCGCTGATCGTGGGATCGGCGCCCCCCTCGAAAAGTACACGGTAGACACTCAGCGACCTGGTCTTGCCGACCGCCACACGAAGAGGCGTGAGCCCGTTGCCGTCCAGGGCGTGCGGCTCTGCCCCGGCGTTCAACAGCACCGCGATGATGTCAGCGGATTTCGGCATGTACGCCGCACAGTGCAAGGGCGTCCTGCCATCGTCGTCGCGGGCATTCGGGGCGGCGCCGGCGGCGAGTAACGCCTCGACCGTGTCGAGCTTACGGCCGTTACTGGCCGCGGCGTAGTGCAGTTCGGTCCGCCCGGCGCGGTCTCGACTATCGACGGAGTCCATCACACCCCCCTCCCTGGACATCTCACATCGGCGTTTCGGTAGCTGCTGCCGTCGATCTCGATGGGGGCGCAGAAATCGATTGCGGCTGTGGCCACCCTAGGTCCGCCGGGACGATCGCGACGACCGGCATCCACATGCATCGTGCAGTCGGGAACATTCTCGGTGTCGCAGGGCAACCAATTCTCAGTTGCTCACGCAGAGCACATTTCTCGCCCCGATGAACGAGGCGGGACTGCCAGCACAGGGCGCGGCGATTCGCTGCGCCAGGACCAGAGGACACTCCGATGAACAAGACCGCCATCACCATTGCCGTTGCCGCCGTGTCGATGGGCGCCGTCGCGAGCGGGTTCGCCGCCGGCACCGCCGAGGCCCAGCCGGGGCATCAGCGCAGCTGGGTCACCGACGACGGCTGGAAGGCCTCGATCGCCTCCACCCACGAGAAAGTGCAGAAAGTCGCGCCGCTGTCCTCGGTGCCGACGTCGCGGGAAGCGTTCATGTCGATGCGTGCGGTGTCCACGCTGACGCCGCCGCCCGGGCAGGCCGGTGCAGCGATCACCGGTGAACTCGAGGCCGGGTACATGATCGGGTGCGCGGTGCAGCTGGAATCGGTGACCGGCAGTGTCGGGGCGAGCCTGGGCATCGGTGGCAGCGGCGGCGGCGGTGTCAGCGCGGCCGGCCCCAGCGGCAACCTGTCGATCAGTCCGCAGGCACTGCTGCAGCCGAGTCTGTCGGTGACGATGTCACCGGGCAAGATCACCACCGTCACCTTCGACAAGAAGGCCGTCGGTGCCGGACGTGCGTCGACGACCACCCGCGAAGGGCACATCAGCATCGACGGGTGTGCGGGCCCGGTCGCGGTCCGCTCCTACGCCATCCTCAAGACCAGCACCCCGAAAGCCAACGACGGCAACGCTGTCTACGGCCGCGTCGTCTACCTGTAGGTGTCGACCGGACCGGAATGTGCTGCCCGAGGGAACATTTCACCACCCCGAGGGCAACCCATCTGTGGACGCACCACCGGCGGTGCGCCGCGCACGGTCTGCGACCGCAGACGTGCAGAACACCGAAGTCCAGCCGAAGAGCTGGCATGACGAAAGGAACACTCAGATGCGAGTACGTAAGACGATCGGTTCCACCGTGGCGGCCGTCGCGACGGCCGGCGCGCTGTCGCTGCTGGGCGGCGGGCTGGCCTCGGCCGCCCCGATCGAGCTGCAGCACGGCGACGACGGGCTGACGACCTACGACTTCGGTGTCGACGGCCAGGACGTCATCGTCGGCGGCACAGGCAACTTCACCTGGCCCTGACAGTCAGCTCGGCTGCGCTGAACCGATCACTGCGGGTGGGGCGTTCTGCGTCCACCCGCAGTCTTCGTTCAGTCGGTCGTCACCGCCCAGTGTCCGGCATTCGGGTGCCGGGACGGCAGCGCCGAACCGAGACGGGCTGCAGCGTCGGCGAGGATTGGCCACGGCTCGACGAGCTCGCACTGCCAGCATTCCCACGGCACCGGACCCGGTCCGAGAACATCGCCGAGCAGCGGGTGACGGCTACGCGCAATGCTGTCGGCGGCCTTCTCCACGGCGGCCACGAGGTCCCATCTGGTCACGTCGGCGACATAGCTGGGCAGCTCGGCCGTAGCCTCTGCGACGGCGTCGGCCGAGCTGGGCTCGGTGGCCAGGATGTCGGCGGCACGCGAAGCAATCACCTGAGGGCGCGGCTCAACCTGAGGGCGCGGCTCAACGGCCGCACAGACCGGGTGGATTGCTAGGTAGCTCAGTGAAATCTGACCGCGATCGTGCGTACCCACGCAGCAAGAGTGTCGACGTCCCTCTGCGATAGGGCGACGACTCACCTCGAAGGACGGCCGACAGGTACGACAGTGGTCAGTAGGTACGACCGTGCGGCACCTTTCCCCCGTTCGGACGAATCCAGGCTTGGGATTTGTCGCCTTCAAACCTCCTGTGCCATAGTTGCGACCGCTTCATTCTTGTGAATTGTCTACGTAGCGGTGTCGGGGGACATCGCCCTATTGGGCGTGCTACCGCTGACATCGCCAGGCTCCCCGGTCAATCCGGGGATGAGGGCGAGGATTCTGCGTGTCGAATCGGGTCGGGTTCCGGATCATTGCGGCGTTGGTGGCTATAGGCTCCTTGGCTGCCGCGGCGGGTGCAGCTGACGCTACGCCGACGCCACTGTCGTCGAAGTACGATCGGCTGGTCACCGATGATGGGTGGACGGTAACGCTCAAAGCTACTGAGCTGGTAGTCAATCCCATGTCCAATATTGCCAACGTAGCAACGTCGCGCGAGGGTTGGATCTCCTCCAAAGTGGATGCCTCGATTACCGGCAAGGGACGCCAGCCGATTCAGTCGGCGGTTCTGGAGCAGTTTCTCGTTATTGGTTGCCAGATCGACGTTTCTGACGGCGCAACCGTCGGTCTTGCTACTAGCTTCGGCCCTAGCGTCGGCGTGACGATCAGCGGCATCCCGGCGGGGAACCTCGGCGCAAGCGCGTCGGTGAGCCCATCGATCTCGACTAAGATCCGACCCGGACGAATCAACGAGATCTCGCTTGGCAAGAAGACCCTACAGACCGATCGGGCCTCGATCCGCGCTAAGCGGGTGCGTGTTGGGGTCGATGGATGCCTGGGACCCACGACCGTGCGGATCATCGCACGTCTGTCAGTGTCTTCCCCGACAGCCGACGACACCATCAATATCTTCTCTAGCCGCACGTGGCTCTGAGACATGCGCGTCCAGAAGGAAGTTTCAGTCTTTCACACACGCAGTCGATCTCAGATGGCAGGCCTGGCGGTCACAGTGGTGACGCTTCTCGCGACTCTCTGCGCGCTCGCCTCCCTAGCAGTAGGTCAGGGCGTTGCCTACGCCGAGACACCAGCAGAGCGTTGCGAGCGCGAGACCAACGCGTACAACAACGCCTGGAAGCAGGGTTGGGCTGCAAGCAACCCCGGTAAGAGTCCCAACGACGCCCCCCCACCCCCGGTGCCTTACGTCTGCCGTGACCCTCAAGCTACGCCTGAGAACACTCCCACCACACCTTCAGTGGTGGCTCCCAGCCTGCCGGGCGCGACTACGCCCACCACCCCTGGCACTGGGCCGAACATGACCGCCCACGCCCCTACCGACATTCCGCCACCAGGTCGTACACCCATCGTTCCGGTTCCGGAAACGCGGACTGTTCAACCTCCGACCTCCAACACCGCGGTGCCTACCGCACCGACAGCTTCGCTCGGTGACGCTGTAAAGAGTTTGCGCCGCAACGCTGATAACAGCGGTTTGCCTCCGTACCGCGCATGCGGATCGTCTGCCGAGCGGAAGACCATCGGCGAGTACGACGTTGCCGGGGATCGGCGGGCATTCATGGTATGCGGCAATCGTGAGTACGGATTCGAACACATCAAGGGTCGTCATATGGATGACTGGGCGAACAAGGCAATGATCACTGGTGACAAGTGGATGGACCTCATGGACTACACCATTGAAGCCACGTTGCGACACCCAGAAGCCACCTCGCAACGAGACGGCAAGACTTGCTATGCGCGCAAAATCTGGATGTATGACAAGCGCAACGGAGAGGTGACGGGCAAGTTCTTCTGGAGCCACGTCATCGTCAAAGACTCCAATGGAGACATCATCACAGCGTATCCGACCGGCTCAGGGGACCACCGATGCACGTCATAACGCGAGCCCGAACAATGACTGCCGCTGTGATCGCTCTCGCGCTATGCTTCTGCGCTGTCGCCTGCACTAGCGACGACGATAGCCCCAGCGTTTCCTCACTCAACGGAGCTTCGGTGTCAGAGACAACTTCGCCACCCAGTGGCGCCGACCTGACCGCACTACGGCGGCCCGGCACGCTCGATGAGGCGTTACCCGCCGCGTTGGACGGCTTGCATCCGGTGCTCCTGGAGGAGCCCGAACCCGCCCGATTCTTCACGACGATGTACACCCCCTCAGCCACTTCCAACGATGTAAGAGCCAGCATCCTCGTCAGCACCCGGGAAAACCCAGTCACCGCCGACACGGCGCGTACTGATGCGGAGCTATACCCAAGTCCTGCGTATACCTACACACCAGTTCCCAGCGATCGTCGTGCGTCATTTGGCCATCACTCCTTCGTCGCAGCCTCGCATGACGACCTGGATGAGTGGGCACTAACCGCCGACACGTTGTTCATCAAGGTCAAGTATCAGCCCGGATCTGTGTCCGAGACCGAACTGTGGACGCTGGCCGAGAGCATCCTGCGCGCTACGGACAGCACCAGGTAGACACCCACCCATCGACTGTTCGCCAGGGCGCCGGTTCAACGATCGGTGAGTCATTGCTCTAGAGCGGACCGACCGAAGTCGGCACGCTGAGGAGGAAATAGCAGAGATGGTTGGCGCGCCCTTCCCTAACCTCACAGAACCCGACTTAGAGAGCGACCCCGACGGCGGGTTCCCCGTCTACGACATTGTGTTTGAAGACAGGGTCGGCCGGTTGTGGGAAGACCCGAGCCACACGTCCGAAGACTCTCGGGTCGATCCGGCCAGCTGGGCGGCCCAGCATTCGGTCCCCGCGGGCCGGATCGGACCGGTCGGTCCGGGGATCGCGCCGGAGCAGTGGCCGCGCGATCCCACGACGGGGATGCCGATGATGCACGTCATCACCCTGTGGCTCCCCGAGCATTTCCGTCGGCGCGGCCCGGACCTCCCAGGGTTCGCGCTTTTTCAGGGAGCAGGCGAGGCATTCATGCCGCTACCCGACAACCCCGATCCGGCCGATCCGTTCGTCATCGACCTGCAACACCATCGCCCCCACCCCCACCAGATTCTCCTCACCGACATCCTTGATCTCTACTTCGCGGCCATTTGGCTCACCGCCGATGAACTCACCCGGATCGGCTCACCACCGGCAGACCGCCGACGTCCCGGAGAACACAACCACGACGGACTACCCCGCCATGCGTGGAACCACGACGACCCGCCGATGCTCGTGCGTCTCACGCCGCGCCGCAACGACCCTAACGCCGGCATCGCCCCCGTCGAACGTGACACCACCACAGACACTCCGTACCTCAGCACGTGGGGCGACGGCGACCACCACGATTGGGCCAACAGACTCCAATGGTTCAATCACCTCGGCGGCTCAATCTTTCCCTCCCAGTGGATTCCCGACGGACTCACCCCGTACTACCTCGACCTGATCGAACTTCCCGGGATGAACATCGGCACCGGCACCCTCCAGTACGACCTCGAATCGAACGTATTCGACTGGGCCTGTACGTAACTGACGTTTCAGACTCACAGAATACCGTCGAATATTAGGCCTACCAAGATGCAATCGGCCGCCAGGCCGAAAGTCAACCCCGCCCAGAACGCGATCTTTTCTGCCGGTTTAGCACCAGCGATAGCGGCAACGAGGATGCCGAAAGCAACGAGTCCCATTGGGAATACGACCACGATGAGGTAGTCCGGGAGCAGGAGCGCGCAGGCGGAGAGAACCAGTCCAGCGGTCGCGTAGACGGCGTAGCGTGGCCCGTCATCGAGCTGGGCGATCCGAGTGGTGATCGCGCGCTCGAGCGACTTCGTCATTCCAGGCCTTCACGGTGGGCTTGCCCGATCAGGTCGACACTTCTGCGCACTTAGTTGATGAGGCCGGAGCGGGTGAGGAAGGTGCGGGCATTCTCTTCAGAGGACAGTTCGGTGACTCTGAGGACCAGCCCAGTACCGGTGTTGGCGTACCAGATGGAGTATTCGTTCTCGCTCAGGCTCGGGGTGATCTCGGCGGCAGCCTGGCGGTTGGTGTCTTCGACGACGGTGCCCTTGCCAGCGCTGTAGACCCCGTTACGCAGCTTGCGGATCTCGCGGGCGGCTTCGTTGTCGTCGACGTTGATGTCGATCCGCAGTGAGTCTGATAGGCCGCCTGCAATTTTGAGGCCACCCAGGGTGCCGGCCTCGTTGAGGGTGCAGTCCAGTGTGAGGGCGCCGTTGTCGGTGAAGCTGCCTTTGCTGCAGTCGGTGATCTGGGATTGCAGCGCGCCGGGGAGTTGCTGGCGGATTTGGTCGGGGTCGGTGAGGATCGGCCCGCCGTCTTCGCCGGTGGGTCCGGCGGCGTAGGTGTCGGTGCCCAGGGTTTCGGTGGCCTGGGGTGCATCGGTGGGGTCGTCGTCGCTGCCGTTGGCGGTGGTGACGATGGTGGTCACGATCGCGGCGGCGGCGATGACGGCGGCCGCGGCGGCGCCGATGCGCAGCCAGCGTCGCCGTGTCGAGGCGGGCTGGGTTGGTGAGCCCAGGGTGCGGGGTTGGGTGTGCCAGGTCGGCATGAGGTCGGCGGCTTCGGGGATGCCGCGGGGCTGGGTGGGCGCCGAGTCTGCCAACACGGTGAGCAGTGCACCCTGGGCGACAACGGTTTTGGGGTCGTCCAGGGTGGCGACGGGGCCGAGTTCGCCGAGGCGTTGCTGGATGAGGGGGATGCGGGAGGACCCGCCGGTGAGGTAGAGGGCGGTGAGTTGGTCGGGGTGGGTGAGGCCGGCGTCGGAGAGGGTGGTTCGGGTGAGGTGGACGGCGGCGTCGACAGCGGGGGTGATGAGTTCGTCGAACTCGTCGCGGGTGATCTGCAGGGTGGTGCGTTCGCCTGGGCCGGGCACGGTGATGGTGGCCGACGGCGTTTCGGACAGCAGCTCTTTGGCCTGCTGGATGGAGTCCTGCAGGGATTGGATGGCGTCGATGGGTGCGGTGCGGCGCAGCCAGGCGGCGTGGTCGGGGTCGGGGTCGGCGAGGCGGTCCTCGACCCAGCGTTGCAGCAGGGCGTCGAAGTTCTTGCCGCCCAGGCCGTTGTCGCCGCGGGCGGCGATGACTTGGAAGGTGTTGGTGGGGGTGACCTCGAGGACGGCGATGTCGAGGGTGCCGCCGCCGAAGTCGAACACCGCGATCCTGGTGCCGTGTTGCAGGGCGTGGGAGCGGGAGTAGTGCCCGGCCGCGGCGCGGGGTTCGGAGATCGTGGTGACCCGCTCGGCCGGGATGCCGGCGGCCCTCGCGGCGTCGGTGAGGACCTGGATCTGTTGGGGCGCCCACGCTTCGGGGTGGGTGAGCACGACCCGGTCGGGCATGGTGCCGGCGTGTGCGGCGACCCCGCGGCCGATGATGGTGCGCATCACGGCGGCGACGAGGCCGTAGATCGGCAGGGTGTGCCCGTTGGCTGCGATCGCCGGTTGCGCACCGATGAGGCGTTTGGGTGAGGCGATGAACCCGGCTGGGTTCTGTGCGGCGGAGTTGAGGGCGGCACCCCCGACGAGGACGGTGCCTGCGGTGTCGACGAACACCGCCGAGGGCATCAGGTTGCTGGTGTGGGTCAGCGAGAGCGCTTCGATGCTGCGGCTGGTGGCGCCCGAATGCGCGGCCGCGGAGTTGCTGGTGCCGAAGTCGATGGCCAGAGACCAGGCGTGGGTGGCAGATGACTGGGTGGCAGATGTCATGGTGTCGGATCGTCCTGTGCGCGAGCGGGTGTCAGTGGCCGGCGGCCAGAGCGGTGTAGGTGCGGATGAGGGTGACCAGGGCGGCGTCCTCGGCCGCCGACCGGGTGGCCAGGGTGCGTTGCTGGGCGGCGGCCAAGAGGCGGTGGGCTTCGGCGGCGACGGCGGCCGGTGGTGGGTGGCCGTCGAGGCCGACGCGGCCGGCGGGGGTGGTGGCGGTGAGGATGGTGCGCAGTTCGTCGGTGACCGCGGCGTCGGGGTCGACGTCGAGCATGCGTTGGTAGTCCTCGAGCACGGTCACCGCGGACAGGGCCGGGTCGGCGCGCAATCCGGCGGACAGGGTGCGGATGTGGTCGCGGGCGGGATGGGTGAAGGCCAGTTGATCGAGGCGGGCCAGGATGCGGTGGGCGCGGTGCAGCACGGCGAACCGTCCGGTGGCCGCGGTCAGGGCGTGGCGCAGGGCGGCGATCCCAGATCGTTCGGCCAGCCACGTGTTGAGTGCTGCGGCGCCGTCGGCGGCGATACGGCGACCGTTGAGGACGCCGTACTCGCCGAGCAGGGCGAGGAGTTCACGCCGGTCGGCCGGCGGTACTCCCCCGCTGGTGGGATCATCCTCGGAGTCGAAGATCCGCAGCACGTCCAGCGGCGGGACGTCGCGGAGCTGGGCGAGCAGCGCGGCGTGGCGTTCGGTCAGCATGCCGGTGTGGCTGGTTTGCGCCATCAACCCGGACACCGGGACGATCGTGTGGACGATCCCGGCCAGCGGGCCGGCCATGGCGGTGGCGTGGGCGGCGGCGTGGGTGAGTGGGTCGCGGCGCCCGAAGGCGCCTTCGGCGAAGGAGTCGGCGCGAGAGAGCACCCCGAGCATGGTCAGCGGGGTGAACGGCAACCGGTGTAGGAACTCGATCTCATCGACGCGGGGTGCGGCGTCGAAGAGGAATACCGCGGCATCACCGTCGATGGAGGCGGTGCGGGTCTGTTCGAAGCCGTCGATCATCACCCGGCGGGTGGCGGCGTCGTTGGCGGCGGTCAGCGTCGACAGGCCCGGGGTGTCGATGAGGGTGAGTTCGCGCAGCGCCGCCGAGGGCAGCCACCGGTCGACGTAAGCGACCTCGGCTGACGGGATCGGTAACTCGATCCCAGCGCCCGGGCGCAGCGCGGCGCGGTGGCGGCCGCCGTCGAGGGCGAGGACCTCGGCCCGCGACGGGGACCCGTCGCGGTAGACGGTGACGACGTTGGTGGCCTCGAGAGCGGCAGTCTCGGCGACCGGGGCGCCGATCAGCGCATTGACCAGCGTGGATTTGCCTGCTTTGAGTCGGCCGACGACCACCACGCGCGGCGGTGACCACAAGATGGTGCCGATCGCGTTGGCGTGGTCGATGCAGTCCCCGCCGAGCGCGGCCAGCTGGTGCAGCCCTCGGTCGAGCGTGGTGTGCACAGAATCGGTTGCGGCGCTACTCATGTCTGGTCTCCGTCGAGCAGTGCTTGGGCGGCGGTGATGCGTTTGTCGACGATGGCCAGGTTCGAGGTGAGACGTTGGGTGGACTTTTCGCGGGTGGCGGCGTCGGCGGCCGCGGCCTCCTGGACGTGGGTGATGGTGGTTTGGAGCTGTTCGATGGTGGTGCGCAGGTGATCTCGGTATCGGATGACGATGTCGGGGCGGGCTTGGGCGACGGCGCTGTCGAGGAGTCGGCCGGTGGCGGTCTTGGTGGCGGCCAGCGTTTCCCGCAGCCAGGCCAGCAGGTTGGTTTTGCCGGCGCGGATCGCCCGGAAGCTCAAGTTCACTCCGACCCACACCGCGCCGATGACGGCGCCGACACCCATCAGCGCCGACAGCCCGACAAGCCCACCGAGGGTGGAGGACCCGACCACACCCATGGTCAGCAACGTCGGGTCGAGCAGCCCTTGGCGTTTGCTGGTGACCTGGTGGGTTTCGATCTTCTTGTCCTGCATCGAGGCGACGATGCGGTCGCTGATCTGTTCCCACACCGCGGGGTCGTCGGCGAAGCGTGGGGTGATGATCGTGTCGTGCAGCTCGTGCAGGAACCCGGCGAGGGTTTCAGCCATCGCCATCTGCAGATCGACCTGCATGTCGGCGGTGAACTTCTGTTCGCTGCGCCGCAACACGGCCATGCCGTTGCTGTTGATGTAGGTGGTCCACTTCTCGCGCACCCCATCGAGGCGGCGTTCGAGATCATCGACCGCCGATTGCCGCAGCAGGGTCAGGTCCCGGGCGAGGTACTGCTCCCACTGGCGTGACTGGGCCTGCAGGTCGGTGAGCCGGTCGCGTTCGGCGGTCAGGTCCGGCAACGCTTTCGCCCCAGCACTCAGCGCGGCGAGCTCGTCGGCGATGGTCGTGCGCACGGTACGCAGCCCGTCCAGACAGGTGCGGACCGCATCCAGGTGCGGGGCGGCCGCTGCGGCGTCGAGTCGGTCGGTGATCGCCGCGCGCAGGGCGGCGATCCCGGAGTCGACCTCGAGGCGGTGACGCGCCTGCGGGTCGGGGGTCTCGGCCGCGACGACGGCGAGCAGGCTCGACACCCCGATCACCGGTACCGTGCGCCCCAGGTGCTCGGCGATCAGCCGCTGGTTCTCGGCGACGATCGCCCGCCAGCGGCCCAGGTGTTTGTCGGTTTTCGTCACGGCCACGACGACGGCATCGACACCGGCGCTGGCCTCGCGGACGAAGGCCATCTCCGGGGCCGTGATCGGGGCGGAGGCATCGCAGACCAGCACCAACACGCACGCCTGCTGGGTGGACTGCGACGCAAGTTTTGCCAAGCCGACGTCCAGGCCGCCGACACCGGGGGTGTCGATCAGGGTCGTCTCGGCCACGGCGGCCTCACGCAGCGCGATCGCCGCCGCAGTGGGGAGCTCGTCGACGCTGCGATCACTCACCATGCGCCCGCCGGTGGTCACCCAGTCGGCTAGCTCGCAGATCTCGGCCGGGCGCGGGCCGGACGGAAAGAACAACTCGACGGCATGGGCGGGCAGATCACCGGCGGTGGTGACCGACACCGCCACCGAGGAGGTGACATCAACCCCGACCGGGCACAGGTCGCGGTAGCCGACCAGGGCGTTGACCAGGGAACTTTTGCCGCGCTGCACCTCGCCGGCCACCACCACGGTGCGCTGAGGCGTGCGGTGCAGTTTCGTCTCGGCGAGGTCGGCGACGGCGTCGTGTTTGTAGGCGCGCAGCACTTTTCCCGCCTCCGCCACGACCGCCGCCGCGGCCGCGTCGACCCCTTTCTGGGGTGCTGCGGGCGCGTTCACGCCGACCATCGTCTCGTAGCAGTGCCGCCGTTCCCCCGACCGGTCATGGAAAGCATGCTGGTCGACGCGGCAGGGCAACGCAAAACGGCGGGGTGTCAGGCGCCGGCGGTGCAGGCCCAGATGATCGTGCGGGACCCCGGCCCGGACTCGTTCGCCGCGGCTACCTCAGCGGAGCGTCGGGTCGGGGCGTAGGCCCACCCCCACCGCAGGGTGCGGGGCTGCTGGGTGACCGCCCCGCAGTTGCGGGCCATCTGCACCACCCACCGACAGTCCGAGGCCCGGCACTTCGCTTCGGCGGCCCGTTTGGCCGCCGACGCGGTGGCGTAGTTGATCGCATAGG
The DNA here is from genome assembly GCF_042668985.1 of Gordonia sp. NPDC057258. NCBI lineage: Bacteria > Bacillati > Actinomycetota > Actinomycetes > Mycobacteriales > Gordoniaceae > Gordonia > Gordonia sp. NPDC057258. Next base: position 57,247 of record NZ_JBHUXZ010000012.1, on the reverse strand, counting down.
CGGTGTTGCCGGTGCGCTGGGAGATCGCGATCGCACCGTAGACATGCTCGGCGGCGTGGGCTGGTGCCGGCGCCACCAGCAGCCCAGCACCGGCAGCGACGACGGCCAGAGCGGTCACCGCCGCGCGCACACAACGAGTCGAGATAGGCATCAAGGGACTCCTCATCCAATGATCGAGAACGCCTCGACCCTAGATCGCACCTCCTGTGACCTGAGGGGTCGAGACGGGTGGTTTCGACCGTTCGAATGGGGGCACCGCCCGCCCGATGGCGGACCCGACTGTGCCGGCACGACGGTGGGCGCACTATTCTGCAGCCGAACAAGAGATCGTGCAGATTCGGGTTTCGGGGGAACCGTTCGGGGTTCGCGCAGCAACACACTGAGCAACACCAGTGTGTGCGGCGCTGGCCCGGGTGAGGTCGTTGGTCCTCCGCGGCAGGGCTGCAGGAGAGAAACGAGACCCTGATGAAGCGTTGGTACCCACTCGCGGCCGCAGCCGCGGTCACCGCGGGCATGCTGGCCGCATGCTCCACCGGCGGCGAACCCGCCCCTGAATCCTCGACGACCGGCAGCGCCGAGCCGACGGTCGATCTGACCGCGCTCGATCCGGGCGCCTACCCCACCGACCCGCGCCCACCGTTCGGTGTTGCCGACGACTCGCAACTGGTGCAGGTCGAAAGCCAACGGATGGCGCAGTTCATCGTGGTGCCCTTCGAGGTCGACCCGGACCTGACCGCCCCGGACAAATCCAACGCACCGATCACCAGCCGCCGCAACCTGGTGCCACACATCAACGCCGACGCGGCGGCGATCCCGGCCAATGACGCACTGCTCGGCGGGTTCTCGTCCCTGTTCACCACCGCGCCGACCGAACGTGACAACCCGCGTGGCCTGCACAACATGGTGCTGCGATACGAAACCGCCGCTGATGCCCGCGCCGCCGCGCAGCAACTCGCCCAGGTCAGCGCCCGCCAGCAGAACAGCCCGGTTACCAGCCTGCCGGGGGTGGAGGGCGCCTACGCCCTCGAGACCACCCGCAACGACAAGAGCTACTTCACGACCTACACCCCGCACGGGGTCTATGTGATCTATGAGTTCGCCTCCTCCCTGGCGGCCCACTCCGACCAGCTTGAGCCGATGGCCCGCAAAGCAATCACGTTGCAGTCGGCGCTGATCGACCAATTCCCGCGCACCCCAACGGCTGCGGAGAACGCCGCCCGCGGCAACGGCGGAGGTTTTCAGCCGCCGAAGATGGACGAGAACAGCATCCTCATCTACGCCCTGCCCTACACCGACACCGAGATGGAAAACGGCATCACCGGCCGACCACAGCAGAGCATGCGCGCGGTGTACGGGCCGCGCGGCTTGTCGCACTTCTCCAGCGACCCGGCCGGCATCTTTAACGACCTTCGGGCGGCCGGATCGACCGCGAACGCGATCGAACGTTCCATCGTCTACCGCGCCGACACCGAGGAGCAGGCCGCCACGCTGGCCGCTACGAGCGATGCCGACGATCAGAAGATCGACGCACCGCCCGGGCTGCCGACCGCCAACTGCTCTGCCCAATCCAGCGCCGACGGCCGCTACACAATCTATCACTGCAAGGTGCAGGTCGGCCGCTACGTCGGAGAAGTGCAGTCGCCCAACAAGACTGACGTCTACCAGCAAGCCGCGGCTCAGTATCTGATCCTCACCAAGGCCGACCAGAACGCCAAGTAGACGGGACGAGAGGCGACGATGACGCGCAGCTACCTCGGTCGCTCCATCGCCGCGGCCGCGGCGGTGACCGCAGTGCTGGCCGGCTGCACGGTCGACGGGCAGCCCAGTTCGGCAACATTCACCGACCCTGCCGTGCAGGTTGTGGCCCTCGACACCGGCGACTACCCCACCCGGGCGCGAGCGGCGTTCGGACGCGCGGTCACCGACCCCGAGCGGGTCGAGGCGACCCGGATGGCGCAGTTCGTGCTGGCACCGTTCGAGGTCAATCCCGATCTCACACATGGGCAATGGCCTGTCGGCGAGTTCGACGACGCTGCCGGGATCGGTCGCGCGGTCGTCCCGGGCGCGGCCGACGTTCCGGCCAACGCGGAGTTCGTCACCGGATTTGTCACCACCGCCGACAACGGGGATGCCAACGTCGGGGCTGCTCGTCACCTGCTGCGGCATGCGGTCCTGAGATATCGCAGCCCTGCCGACGCCTCGGCCGCCGCTGAGCAAATGAGTGCCGCGGTTGCCGAAATCGACAACAAGCCCATCGTGCCGCTCGACGGGGCGCCGGGCACCCGAACTGTCATCCAAGATTTCGGTGCGTCCACAGCGATCCTGGCTGTCACCGCTCACGACTCGTATGTGTTCTTCGATCGGTACTACGGCCCCACGACGCAGTTCCGTAGCGGAGAGTCGTTGGTGCGTATGGCCAACGCGATCACTCAGCAGAAGATTTTCATCGACGAGTTCACGCCCACCCCCGACGGTGAAACTCCGCTGATCGACCCCGACGCCATCCTCATCTACGCGCTGCCGTTCACCGCGGCCTACCTGCGGGCGAACCCCGAATCCCCTGACCGCGGAGCGGTGTACGGGCCCCGCGGCATCGCCCACACCAGCACCGACCCCGTCACCGACTTCGAGGTACTGACCAAGATTGGCTCGGATGCCAACGCAGTGGAGAACTCGGCGGTCTTCCGCGCGGACACCGCCGAGGGCGCGCGCACCTATCTCGACAGCTTCCTCGGATCCAACCGCACCCGAGGCTGGACCGGCGCCGACAGCCCACCAGGCTTGCCCACCGCCACCTGCCAAAAGCACCCGACAAGCCAAGCACACAGCTGCGCACTGACTGTCGGGCGATATGGCGCCCAGGTCATCGGCAACACCAAAACCGATACTCACCAACAGGCCTCGGCCCAATACCTGATCCTGACGACCGCCGACCAACGAGCACACTGACCGACGACATCGCGCACGTCGTCATCTCCTCGCAGACAGAGGTGCCCGGACCCGCCACTGCGGGTCCGGGCACCGAACTCACCCCGGATGTCAGGGGCGGAAAACCTTCGGCTGCCCAGCGTCACCGATCGGATCGCCGTAGCCACGGCGGGTGAAGTCGTCGTTGTCAACTGGATCGCCGTACTCAGCACCGAATTTGAAGGTGAAGGGCTCCTGACTCTCGGTGGCACCGCCGTGCACTTGGTGGATTCCGAAGTCCGAAACGAACGGGCCCGTCGCCGCGGTCGCGACACCCGCTCCGAGTCCCGCGAGGCCCGCTGCAAGCACAGCGCCGGCGAGCAGACGAGTCGAGGTTGTTGCCATAGGTTGGTTCTCCAATCGGGTGAGAGGTGGCCGCTGCGGCGACCCTTACACCCGTCAGTTGCTGTGTCGTCACCTAAATGTTCCCGAGTTTCGACGCCCGACACCCGGCCGACCATCAACGGCCCGCCAACGGAGGTGTGCCGGCGTGAGCAGGCGTCCAATCCGGCCCAGCACTATCTCCTTAAACCCCGCGGGAACTTCGCTGTGGCGTGACGTTGAACTGTCACGCGGAGTCCTGATGATCGCGGTGACACCTAAGCAGCGTTACTTGTCTGCATGTGACTACGCACCAACGAACGAGCCGACGGATAGTCGACCTTTCCGCTGGGCCGCGTCGGGAACCGCCCATACCGTGTCCGCGAGGGCGCTGCGATTGGCAGTGCGATTGCTTGCGGATCCGTTGCCACTCTGCCCGGTCCTCGATACCTTCGCTTCCCTCTTTGCTTTCGCCAGCGAAGTTCTTCATCCCACCAGTCCCGAACCAGTCGATCGACAAGATGGCTCTGCGCCCGTCGGACCATTGCGCCGTAAGATCCGAATGCGACGGCTACTTCGTCCCACCTATTTCTGTAGGGAGTCAGTAGGTTCAGCTCCCTGAAGTAGCGAAGCCACGCACGGACGCACCGGCTGGAGTAACCCGTGGCACTCACAAGGCCGAGCACGGATACGTGACCACCCTGCCAGGCTGCGTGGATCCTCTCGGCGATTCCGCCTAAACCTTCTCGCCAGACCCAGATGTCGTGGTGGGCATGGTGGAGTCTCAGGGTGGAGCTGGCAAACGGGGGGCGTGTTTCCCCTTGTGTTGCAGCTGTGTCATGCGCAACATGTGCGAGCTCCCAAGTTGCCGACTCTGTCCCCTGCGCCTCAGCGACTCGTCTGATCCAGCCTTCTGCCTGGAGGCGGTGGAGTGCCCTCGATGCTGTTGCGGCGTGAACGTTAGCGGCTTCGGCTAGCCGGCGAACGTCGATGTTCACGGTCGTTGTGTGCGCCTGAGCGCACACAACGAGGAGGCTGTGCAGGACCCGTTCAGCACTGGCCCACCCCTTCCGTGCCCAAGTTGCGGGATCTGAGTTCGCTGCAGCGAAGACAGCCTCAATGTGAGTGCGGACTGGGTCGTCGACGGTGTGGTCGCCTTGCGCTCTTGGCCACGCTGTCTCGGCAGCAGTGCGCAGAGCTTTGTGCCATTGCGTGAGGGCGTGCGCCTCGTTCTGGCGGAGGTCTTCGCGCAAGCGGACGAGTCCAGGCTTGTGCAGATGTTGAAGCACATCAGTCCAGCACCAACCGCTAGCGGCCATCCCGAGCATGATCGACCACGCGTGTGCCGAGCGATCGTCGGCGGCTGTGAGCCGCGTGGCTAGGCGCTCAGCCGTAGTTGTGGATAGTTCGGTTCGCGTGCGATCAACCCGTGTGGCAGGCCCCTGCCCGACCAGCCGTAGGCCGATAGTCGTCGTTCGCTGCGTGGAGTTTTGCCGCGCGGTTGTTGGGAACCTCGCTATCAGCCACTCAGCTAGGTCGGGTGGCGCCGGCCGAGCCTGCATGTCCCTGACGGCGTTGCCCAGTTCCCGTCCGGTCAATAGTGGGCTCGCGTTTCCGCCCGACCGGTGCACAGACCCGGGGATCCGAACTGCGCCCGACACGGGGTTGGTAAGCGGTGAGATGTCGAGGGTTGGAAGGTGTGCGCGCAGCCTACGAGCAAGGTCGGCGACTTTTTCCGCGGGTATCCCTGGGTCAATGACGCGCACCCAGATGTGCCGCCCTCCTGAGGGCCCCGACTGCACTTGCAGGTGGCTCACACCCAAGTCGGTTAGGACGCCGGTAAGTACGTTGGCATCCACAGCAACGGCCTCGGGACCGTACGGTCCTGCATCCAGGTCGAATGCGAGCAGCGTGTACCGGGAATGGCGGTCCGCTAGATACGTCGCGATAGGCACCGGTGGCATTCGTTCTGGCCATGGTGCTGATCGGTATCTGTGTTCATTTGTTGCGTCGACACGCACTGTGGAGCGGGGCGACCACTGCCTCCATTCACTCAGCATGTCCACCCACTAGTGGGTGAGTGCTGCGGACGAATGCAGTCGATTCCCCGCGTGTGGTTGTGCGACACGCGGAGCACAGGGATTGCGGGCACTCCGAGAGGGCGCACGCTACCCTGAGATCTGTCCGGCAAGACAGTCCCTTCGGGGATGGGCGAGAGCCCGTGAGACCGAGCTGGTAACTCAGTCTCGAAACTTCAGATCAAGGACCCTCCGACTGGTAATCGGGGGGTCCTTGTGTTGGACCTCGCGCGTTATTCAGATGTCAGCGTTCGGAAGGTTCGGAGGCTCCCTTCTGGGTTGGCGATGCTAGGCGCGCAGCACGAAGCTGGCGCAGGGTAGGAAAGATCTGGTTCGCGCCGAAGGCGCGGCGCCGGCGTTGATCGACCCTCGTCGGTAGTAGGGACCGACCGTGGTGCTGGGCTGAAGAACTGCGCAAGCTCGAGCACGATCTTCCGCAGGGACGATCGAGCCGCGGTGCAGTGGCCACGCTAGGACCGGCGCTACCTGCGCGTCCTGCAGTCATCACACCCCCTTGCTGGCTCGAATCACATCGGTGTAATTGTATGAGCGCGATTTCCGCGCGATTTTATGTTGGTGTTGGACGGCGGGTCAGGGGACATCAAGTAGGGCGGTTCTCTCATCTCCGCAGGTCATGGGCGTTGTTCGGCTGTATTTTCGCGCGAATTTATGCCACACTGGGTGGATGGATCGGTCCGCTGACGGCCGGCGTGGGCGCCTTGGCGCACCCACGCCAGTTCCGGCAGATATCGAGAACCGGTCGACCAAAGCTCCGGTAGTGACGGCGTACTGCGCTGACCCGCAGTGCCGAAAGGAGTTTCGTAGGACCGCGGGTCGTGGTCGGCCTCGGATCTATTGCTCGGATGCCTGCCGGCGCTCCGCCGAGAACGCCGCTCGACGAATTTCCGCGCAACTTCAGCATCATCGCGAGATGGCGCAGATGCTCGAACGCGACCTTGCGGCGTTCGATTCGTCCGCGTCACCCAAGTCCGCCCCGGAGCCCTCGTCAGTCGCTGGCTTAGACACAGCCGTTGCCCGCGCGGAAGGTGTGCTCTTGGGGCTTTCAGACGGGAGTGTTCTGGCAAGCGAGTTCACTCGCTTGCTGGACGCAGTTCGTGCTGCGCAGCCCTCGCAGCAGCAACATCGAGCGGGCTAACCGGCAGGCAATCGACAAGCCGTCGGCCTGTCGGTAGAAGCGGTACCGACTGAGGCACAGGCGCGCCTCAAGCGGGCCATCAGCAGTAGTTCGTTGATGGGTCTGAAAGATCTACTCCGCCGCGGTTCTCCGCTCCCCCACCGGCCAGCGGTGCCGGTCGAGAGCCAGCGCGTGACTACGATTATCGGATCACGACAACATTTGAGCACCGTGACCTGCGCAAATCGAAACTGCCTCCCAGTTTCCCGCAGAACGACGAAACTGAGTTGTCCTATCCCCTAGGGCCAAAATGGGTGGCAGCTCGTCACGGTGCGATCTGGAGCCGTTTACGTAAGTCTGTCGGTCTCAGCGCGATTGCCAGGACTCCTGTCAGCCGCACTAAGCGTTCATTCTTGATTCCTCAGCCCCAACGGGTCGTCGATACGCGATGGCCCACCTTCAGAGTCGAACATTCTCCCGCCGGCCCATACGGCCGACCCATACGGGTGTCATCCGGTTGGTGACGACGTCGGCTCAGTTCTCGGAACCCCACCGCAGCCATAACTCAGGGAGTCTCCCGAAGTGCCGAGAGCTTTGTGGCATTGGGCCTAGCGGCGGAACTCGAGGGGCCGGCGGCGACACCGGTGCCCCCGGGGGAGTGAGACGACTCGGTGATCTACGTAGAGCACGGATTGTAGGTGCCCGCCTGAGCTGCCGCATGTAGTTGTGGCACTGGTTCCCCGGTCAGCCATCAGGTCGTCCTAAGTCAGCCCGGTTCAGTTGTGGACCCACAAGAGCGGCCGATGTCTGTGTCGTGACCCAACAATGCGGTCCGCCCGGCCATTCCAAAGACTTCGAGGGCCGCTGTTACATGTTGGCGGATGGCTGCGTCGAGGTAGACGAGCGATCGAGCAAGGCGGATGCCATCCCCCGGTCATCATTGGTGGGACGAAACTCGTCGTGAACGAGCTGCGCTGTGGTCTCATGTCTTTATGGCTCTGTGCACCCGATGTCGCGAACGGTCAAAACCCGTCCCACCGGGTCAGGTCACGCAGACGCGCAAGTCTGCGCGGGGACCGCTTCGTTGAGCTGTCGGCTCACAAGCCACTTGGCCGACAGCCGTGCTGTGTGGCTATGTCACCCGGCGCCTTGGTCTTTCACGAGTCTAGTCGAGAGCGCGAATCTCTCCCGGGTGCAGACACGATGCTTCTGTTCGTCCCTGGGTATCGTATCCGCGATCCTGGTCTCCGACTTTCGTTCCCCGCACACGTGGCTACCGACCGCGTCGATGGGGACTGCCGTGCGCACAAACGGCCTGTTCAGCTCGTAATAATGCACGCATTACTTCGCGCTGCAATGCGCGCAGTCACGCGCTCAGTGCAGTTGACGAGACCGTCTAGGTGAATCGCGACAACACTGTGGTCACGGAGCTACGCGCTACGCCAAGCAATGGGCCTCATAGCACGAACTACAACACTCGAGACAGTGCACCCTCGATGGTGGCCGCCCGGATCTTGTGCGTTAATGGGCGCCACCAGTCAGACCACACGCCAGCAAATACGTTCCTACGTGTACCGGTCCGTACCCTGCACTGTTCGGCGCGCCATACATACAGCGTGAAGTGCCGCACCGATGTACGGGATGGGCCTCAGCGTCCTTACCCCCATACGCTGCGGAGCAGTAAGACACGTACCCACTCAACTGCGAGACACCATGTCGCACTCAGTACACGGTGCTGTGAAGTGCTACGTACTGGGCTGCTTGCGGACGCTGGCAAGGCGCTCTATGCGGCACAGAGCACTCATGTCCGCATGCATCGCCATATCTTGTCCCACGTCGCAAGCGTTGTGTGTCGAGATGTTTCACCATCTACCAGCTCCGCTGATGCGGTGCATGTAGATCGATGTACATACCAAACTACTGAACACATACCCGTGCGCAGTGATGGCAGCTCTGTCTAAGCAGTTATGTCTATACGTAACGCAAGACGTAGATGTTGCCCGCCGACCGGCGACATCGTCGTTGTTAACGCCTCGATCATTGCCACGCTCAAGTGAGTATCTGCGGCGTCGCGCACGGGAGACCTCGCGGTAGAACGCCAAGTCGTCCGTAGCGTGTCGTACACCGCGCGAACCGATGTGCGCTGTTATCCTCTGCGCATAGCGGACCCCAATGCGCCCGGGAGGCACTGCCTTCCTGCGGTCCATGCGCACCACCCCATTGGAGGACTCAGTGCAACACCTATCTCAACCCGCACTAGCTCGGGTTGTCACGATCGCAAACGGCAAGGGTGGCGTCGGTAAGACGTCAACGGCGACAAATGTCGCTGGTTTGGCCGCTGCCGCCGGTTGGCACGTCCTGTTCATTGAGCTCGATCCGCAGGGCAACGCGGGACGCGACCTCGGCTACGAGATGGATGGGTCAGGCGACTCCGGACAACAGATCTTCGACGCGATCATGCAGGAGAAGCCACTACGACCCAGTCTTGTCAACTACCGACCCAACTTGGACGTACTTCCAGGTGGGAGCGGACTCGACGATCTTGAAGCGATACTGATCGGTCGTTCTCAGCGTTCGCCAGGTTCACACAGGCAACTCGCAGATGCATTAAGCCCCATCGCAGATGATTACGACCTCATCATCATCGATACCCCACCTACACGACCCCATCTTCTACGGTTAGCGCTGGCTGCAACACGTTGGATCGTCATCCCGACGAAACCGGACGACTCGAGCATCGACGGCCTGCAAAAACTCGCTGACGAACTGGTTAGTGCCAGATCAACAAACCCCGACATCGAGGTCCTGGGCGCCGTGCTTTTCGGTATCGAGGCCGCTGCGAAAGCCATTCGTAGAGAGGCGCGGGCCAAGCTAGACGCAGCGCTCGGAGGAGTGGCCCCGCTGTTCAATTCTGTTGTGCGCCATAGCACCATGACCTCGGTTCAGGTACGGGAGAAGGGCTTGCTTGCCCACGAGCTGGCCGAGCAAGTCGACAACGCCGAGCCGTACTGGAAGGCCCTCAAGGAAGGCAGGCGGCCCGACCGTGTGCCAGGCACCGCGCCGTCTCTCGCAGAAGACTACGTCCTCCTCGCCCAAGAGATCCTCCAGGAGATCGACCGACGCGAGACCGAACAAGATTCCTCCGCGGAGCCGGCACACGAAGGAGCATCTGCCTGATGACCACCGATCGCAAGCCTGTCACCGGTCTCGCGAGGACCGGTAGCGTCCCGGGGCCGCCGCCCCGTAGACCAACCGCTCCTACAGCGGCACCGGCGGCAACCCCAGCAGTACCCGACGGCACAGCGCTACCGCACAATCAACCGCAACCGGCAGCGTCCACTCGGCCTGTCTCGCGAGGTGCCCGACGCCCGAAACGCGTCGAAACCCGCCCAGACGAGATGCTGGTGTCAGTCACCCTGTCGCTTCCCACGCCACTCTGCACAGCCACCAAGGCACACAACAAGCAGAACGAAACAACCATTGCCGGGACATTGATGGACGCGATTGTCGCCAATCACGACCGCTTGCCGGCGTTAGTAGAGAAGCTCAAACGCCAGCACCACGACGATGGGCTGTTCGTACGAATCGAAGCCAGACCAGAAGAAGAGCGATCTTCGCTGACGTTCCGGATGCTTGGTCGCAACCTGACTGTCATCGATCGCTTAGTTGTCGAAGTTGGTGCCGAGAATCGCTCGCAGCTGTGCAGGGCGGCTCTAGAAGCCCACCTCCAGTCTCAGTCGGTGGATTCGGAGTAAGCCGGTACACCCAATCCTCGGACGGTTCATCCCTGCCGGCTGGCGGTTCGCAGGCACGAGCTGCACACCCAAACCCGCGGCGTCCCTGCAGTCACGCGGGGGAGGGGTGATGGGTCCGCGCGACTAAACGCAGTTCGATAGGTGAGGGTCGCCGAAGGGCGTCTGATATCTGGGTACGTATCAGAACGAAGCAACGGGCACGCAGGGAATTGCCAGTCCATACCGTTGCGGGCCAGCCTGGGACTCACCCGCTTTGACGGACGCGCAGAGTGCACGCCCTTTATTTTGGTCTAATATCGGTGTAACTTCGGTTTGCCACCACCAATGGCGTCTTGTGGCGCGGCGCGATGTCCAATGACTGCGCAGCCTAAAGACTGGTCTTGCCGGATCGTGCTCGCGGGTCGGGTTGGAGGTTGCAGTAGACCAACCCGGCCCGCTGGGCCACCGCACCTAGCAACACCTGAGGAGAACTCCAAGTTTGTGTCAGTCAGCTTGCTCTGACTGACTCGCTACGAAGTCAGCGAACCGCGCTTCGTATCGCCGAACCTGAGGCATTGACACCGGGTAGCCGGCTAGCCACCTCAAGTAGTTGAGGTCATCGCTGTCAGAGGTGGACTCGCCTTCCGGTGGTGGCATGCGTAGATGATCGTCAAGAACAAGGATTAGATCAGCGAGAGTGTCATCACGACGCGCTATTTCTGCTTGCCTGATTATCCACGCTCGGGTCAACCTGTCGGTCGCATGACGAAGATTCGCAACCACAACGCGCTGGTCCTCGTCGAGCGAAGGCGACAGGTCATCGACTGCGCGCACCTTCCGAGCGAGTTCGGCCAGCGCGTCGGTTCGAATGAACACGCCGTAAGCAGAGGGCGTCAGAGGACGTGTGGGGCGAGAAGAGACCGGATCATTCGTACCCGGGGCCAGATCGGTCGTGGGTTCGTCCTGCAGAGGTACCGGGTCACCTCCCTCGAAAGCGCGCGCGGCGCTTCCGGGGGACCACCGCAGCGGAGCGTCCAGCTTGGTCAACGTGACGAACCTCGGCTTGGCCATTAAACCTTGCTCAAGGCGTCGCATAGTCGGGTCACTCGGCCCGCCGGCGAGACTTACATCGGCTTGCGACATTCCCAGTTCCTGCCGGCGCCGTTGCACGAGGCGCCCAAAGCGCAAAGCATCGGCCACACCCGCACTCTAGGCGCTATAGACCGCTCCGGGGCGTGCCCCCTACGGTATGCCACCAATGATCGTCTAACTTCGGTTTTCAATCGGTCTACTGTCGGGTTATAATAGGTATCGACGCTCGATAATTGATCGGTTACTGCACGGGTCAAGTTGCCGATTGAGCGGCTTTGGCACCTGGCGAGACCCATGTACACCACGTAGGCACAGGGTCTCTGTCTCGAAGTTTGACCCCGGCCGGACGCTGCAAAGTTTGGCGACTCGAACGGCGTCCGGACCGGGTGATTACCAGCTCGATGCGGTAAGTGCAGGCATCGAGGCGGGCGTTGAACAGTGTACCTGCGGGTATGCGCTGACAACGGTCGTCTGGGTGGGCTGCTCCTACAGCTTCGAGGAAACCCTTGGAGTGAAGGAACTCGCATGACGAACCTTCTTGAGCCCGATCCTCGTGGGCCAGATTGGTCTGGGCATGTCGCTGTCGACTCTCGATCGATCGCACAGGTCCCAGGCTCCGGAGAGGGACGGTCAGATTGCCGTCGAACAGTCCCTCTCCGGAGTGGTGGTTGGCGACTACGCGCGAGCGCGATTGATTTGCCGTCGAACGGCTCACGCGTAGTCACCCGAGGAGACAGCTCCCTGTCTGTCGATGGGGGGCTGTCCCGGTGACCAGTGTAGAGATGCATCGTCCTGTCCAGAGGGGTGGACAGGAGTCGCGACATTCGATCTGGGCCGCGACCTTGGCAGTCATGGCGACGGCCGTCATCGCCCTGGCCAATGTCGGGGTCGGGAACGTGTCAGCGGCGCCGGCGCAGCCGGGGGGCTGCCCTGGTCTGATGGTGTATGCGGTGCAGGGCACCGGCCAGTCGTCGCCAGACGCCGATCCGTCGAAGGACGCGGGCTTCCTGTCTCAGGTACTTCATCCGGCGATCACGGCCGCCCGCGGTGATATGGACCGCGCGTATGTGCCCTACGACGCCGGCTTCGGTGGTGCTGTAGCGGGCGGCAAGGTCCCGTACGAGCAGTCCGTTCAGGGCGCGGTCGCCAAGACACTGTCCTGGATCAAAGACAAAGCCGCCGCGTGCCCGGCCACGAAGTTCGGTCTGGTCGGCTACTCCCAGGGCGCTCACGTCACGCGGATCGTGTTGAACGACATCGTCGGTGGCAAAGCAGCGATCGGCGCCGACAAACTGGCTCTGCTGGCCAACCTCGGCGATCCTGGCCGTCCCGAAGGGGCTTCGTTGTTCCCCGGTAAGCCGGGGCAAACTTCTCCCGATCCGGTGCCGGGAACAAGCGGCGCGAACGTGTCCAAGGTCGTGGCGGTGTCGACGACCAACGCCCCGGGTGGCGGTATCGCCCCGGTCGGTGACGTCGAGGACACGTCGTACCAGGCCATCGCGGGGCGCTATCTGTCCGCGTGCACGCCCGGCGACCTCGCCTGCGATGCCCCGGCGAACGCACCGCTGGCGCGGTTGGTCACCAACATCGCGGGTCAGTCGGAACTCAACCCGGACGATCCGATCGGGTCGTTGTCGACGATCGCCGAAGCACTGGCATTGACCGCAGTCAAGACCGCGGTGCCGGTGGTCAATGAAGATGTCCAGGCGCCGGAGAACAACCTCGAATCCGTGAGTTACCAACCGCGACAGACCCTGTCAGAGCGGTTGGCCGTGGCCTCAGACCCTCGTACGCCCTTGCCGAGTGTCCAGGACGCGTTGTCGGCGGTCATCAAGGTGGGCACGATCGGGTTCAACGCGGTGAAGACCGTTGTGCAGACAGTCGCCACCCCGAGCACCATCGCCGCGATCGCTACTGCGGGTGCTGCGAATCCACTGGCCATCGTCGGCATTCTGGGCGCAAAGCTGGGCCAGGCAGCGGTCACGCTGGTTCCACCGGCAACCCAGGAACGTCTTGTCTCTGAGGCATTTACCGCGTTCAAGTCCGAGTTCCAAGCGAACTCCGACCTGTTCAAGGTGTCCTCGCTGTTGAAGTACTGGGATGCGGCCAAGCAGCACACGTCGTACTCGCAGGTGTCGGCCACGCCGACAGGCCAGCCCCCGACGAAGCTGATCGGTGATTGGATCGTGGCGGCCGCGCGCGACATCGCCGGCAAGGACGGCGCGCCGTCGAACTCGTCCGCTAGCGGCAGCGGCAGCGATGACTTTTCGTGGCTGTTCGGCGAGGGGTCCGCTGGTTCGTCGACGCTTCCATCGTTGACCACGACGTCGTTGCCGCCGAGCGCTGCGACGTCGGAACCGGCGTATCCGTGGGAGCTCGACACTTCGTCACCATCGGCTTCGTCCGAGACGGTTCCCTCAGGGTCCTCACCGGTCCCGCAATCCACACCTCCTGGCGGCGCGTCCGGCCTTCCGCCGTTCCTCAGCGGGGCCTCGCAATGAGTCTGACCGTCCTCTCGGCCAGCCCTTCCCGCGTGTGCGGGCGCGGGTTGTGCCGCGCTTGTGGTGGTGGTCGAACCACCACCTCCAGCTAGACCCTTCCTCTCCACTAGCGCACTCAACGAATCACTCCGGAAGGAGCGAGTACATGTTCAGTGACAGTGCAATCCGGCCCCCGTTCGGGGGACATGCCTCTCACAACCCCGGCCATCCGAACCGTCCCATCAACCCGCAGGGTGGTGAGCCGGCGTGGTTGAGTCCTATCGATCTGATCACCGCAGTCACCGACCCGGCCACGTCGGTGGTCCTGACCGATGAGAACGGCTGCGCGTCGACTCGATGGGGGATGGGCAACGGCCTCAGCATCACGCGGCTCAAAGAGGCTTACGACGAACGGGCGCGGTGCGTACTGCCCGGTGACCGCGGCTACCGCCTCGACGCGAACAGCGTTGTGCTGGTGGTCGGCTCGAACGGCTCGTTGCCGGACGAGCTGCTGGTCGGCGCCACCTACCGCGACGTGTTCGACGACACGCTGCACACCATCGATCCGTTCTCGCTGACCGCGGTCCGGCGCGGTGTGTTCGGCGATGAACATCCCCTGCACTGGCACCTCGCCGCGTGCGATCGCTGGACCCGCGCATACCGCCACGGGAACGAGGTGACGTTCGGATGAGCACTGATTGGCAGAACGACCCGAGCGTGCAGTCCTGGCTGCACACCAGCGAGCCTCACTCCGACCAGCTCACCGAGTGGGTTGACGACCCGACGCACCCCGAGCAGGACATCACAGCAGGGGGCGTTGACCAGGTCGACGACACTTACAGCTACGCCCCACTCGATGACGCTGAATCTGATGACGCCGATTTCGGGGAGGTCGCCGAGCCCGCAGTCGAGGAGCCCCCGTACACCGATAACGTCTATGCCGCAGCGCCATTCACACGAAGTGCGCCCGCTCCGGCCCCGGTTCGACGTCGGGACCGCCGGTGGCTGCTGATCGTGGCGGCTGCCGTTGTGGTGGCGGTCATGGGGCTAGTGGCGATCGCGGTCATGATCCGGGGCCTGGTCAGCAGCGGCGGCGAGGACGGCATCACCGATCCGGTTGCTGCGATGGACACCCCGGACCCGTTCTCCGATGCGGTGGAATGCCCCTCGACCAGTGATGGAGCCACCACTACCGGCCGCGACCCGGGCGACCTGACGTCGGGCCCGAACGTGATCAAAGCGTTCAACTACGCCTACTTCCACTGGCGTTCGGGACCGGCCGCGCGGGCGATGGCCTCGTCCAATGTCGAGGGCATCGGCAGCGCCGTCGATTTGCAGTCGAGCATCGACACGCTCAATCCCCAAGCGCGGTACTGCCTGTCGATTGAGGAGACCGGTTCCAACACCTATCGCGTGGCGGTCACGTTGATCCTGCCCGACGGCACCCGCGACCCCGACCCCGATGTCCAGAACATCACCACCACCCAGATCGGCGAACGCACCTACATCGCGTCTGTCACACGAAACAAGAAATAGAAAGGTCACCCCCTCCCATGTACATCACCTCACCAGCGGTCACGTCTCCGCGGTTCGACACCCCGCCCCGGCGGTCGCGGGCACAACGCCGGCACCGCACCGCCCCACCAGCCACCCCATTCGTCGGGACAGTGCTTGCCGCGCTGATGGTTTCCGGTTCCTTCGGAGCCACCCTCCTGGTCGACAGCCCGGCCGCAGCCTACGAACAGGGCGGTATCGACCAGGGCGAGACCGACGATGGATTCGAGCAGGGTGGGGTCGGCGGTGGCGGCGACGACGCAACCCCACCGGTCGCACCTCCGCAGCAGACTGCGCCGAGCTACAACTACAACCCCGGTCCGGGCGCTATCCCGGCACCGCCCCTGGAAGCGCCATACCGGCCCTACGCCGATCCGCAGGCGTACAACCAGCCCAACTACGACACCGTCTACAACCCGGCGCCGCCGCGGGCCTACACCCTGCCCCGCCCGGTCGCGCCGGTCCGCCCAATTGCCCCGCCCCCGAAGACGTTGCGCGTGGGCAACTTCCTCGTCGAGGAAGACCAGCTCAAACGCGATGCTCCCTGGCTGACCGACCGTCAGCGGGTCTCGATCAACGAGTGGTCGGCCTATGGCGAAGCAAAGATCGCCCAGGGCCTCATCTCGGTCGGGGTTCCCGAGGACGAAGCGTCCCGCCAGGCTGCCGCCACCATCATCGGTGTGGCGCTCGGCGGCACCGCAGGTGCGGTCGCCCTCGGCGTGCCCGCAGCAGTGACCGGCGGTGTCGGTGGCGCGTTGATCGGTACCGGCGTGGGAGCCGTCATCGGGTCGACCATGGTGGTGCCCTTCCCCGGCGCGCACACCGGAACGGGCGCGGCGATCGGTGCGGCCGCCGGTGCGGCGATCGGTGCCGCGGCCCTGGGTATCCCCGCGGCGATCGTCGGCGGTGTAGCCGGTGGAACGGCCGGTGGACTCCTCGCGCACGCCCTTGGTGCCGGAGATCCGGGTGCGAACCCGCGTCAGCCCGGGCTGCCCGGCCAGCCCGACCCGAACCGCCGCGTCCCGCAACCGCCGCGTCCGCAACCGGCTCCGCTGCCCAATCCCGGCGCCAATCAGTTCGAGGTGCATCTGCCCGCCGGCCAAGCCGCCAAAGCTGGTCTGCCCGCAGTGCACTACCAGGTCAACGTCGGTGGCGATGTCAACGCCGAGACCACCATCGGCGGCCAGACCTACACCGCCAACTGGACCGCGGAGCAGGCCGACGCCCCCTACAAGGCACTCGGTGGTGCCGCCGATCAGGTGCGCAAGACCGTCACCGACGCTGCCGTCGACCTCTCCCGACAGGCGGAGAAGGCAGTCCCGGGTCTCAAGGTCACCTTCCCACAGCTCACGCCGAAGGGGGCATAACAACGATGGCCGCGAGTGTGGAGACGGTGTCGGCGCACAACGCCGGAGCGATTCGGGGTGCGTCGATTTTGCCGCCGAGCGCGTCGGAGATGTTGGGGCGGCGCACGACACGGTTACCGGCGCATCTGGTGGCGGCCGTGGGCTGTCATGGCGGTGCCGGAGTGTCCACGCTCGCGGCCCAGCTCGAACATGTCGGCGATTCCGGCCAGTTGTGGCCAGGGCGGGCCGACGAGCCACCGTTCGCGGTACTCGTTGCGCGGGAATCGGCGCGCGGCCTGGCCGCGGCGTCGCTGGCCGCGCGCCAGTACGCGACGAACAATGCGCCAGCACATGTGCAGCTGCTGGGGTTGGTGCTGGTAGCCGGGCGGAAGGGAAAGCCGACCGCCCGGCTCCGCCGCGATCGCGAATTGCTTGTCGGGTCCGGGCTTTTCGCGCACGTGTGGCACGTCGCCTGGCACGACTACCTCGTCGACACCCCGCTCAACGAGCTGCCCTCGACCGGTCCCGACCCGGCCCCAGCGGCGCGGCGCACCGATCCGCGCACCGTCGTCACCCCGGACATCGCCGCCGTCGGCCAAGGCCTTCGTGACGCCGCAGTCGCGGTGATGTCAGGCGACGCCGGCACAACCCCATAACGGCACAACTCCACAACCTCCACCCTCACGAGAAGGAAGAGATCATGCTCCAGTCCACGCTCGCCTCGGCCAAAGCCACCACCACCTACGTGGCGTTCAACCCCATCCCGATTCCCGGTTTGTCGGACCGCCTCAACACATTCGGCGGGTGGGTCACCTTCCTGGCCTACTTCGCCACCGCCGTGGCGATCGTCGTCGGTGGCGGGTACATCGCCTTCGACAAGATCACCGACCGCGGCGACAACAAGGGCGTGAAGATCGCGATCGGCGCGGTTGTCGGGACGATGCTGATCGCGACCAGCGCCACGATCATCCAGGCTGCGGGCGGGCAGGGGTGAGCCGTGCGGACCGAAAGCTACAGCGATGAACACCACCATGACAGTGGCGTACGCGAAACTGCCTACCGAGGTGATGAACAACATCACCCTGATCGGCGGCTGGTTCGTGTTCGTAGCCAACATGCTCGCACTCGTGCATCTGGTCTTTCTGGGCGCCTCGATCGCGTTCGACAAGGTGCGCGAGCATCCACTCGCACAGATCACCGCGGGGGAGTGGTTCACCAAGATCATCTTCGGGGTGTGGGTGGTCGCGATCGCCGGCAACCTCGCCGCGGCGGTGCTGGTCTTCGGCTGATCGCTGCTCTCGTTGCCGCCTACGCGCTGGCCGGGTTGCTGACGGGATGCGGATCAGACCCCGACACCGCCACACCGTCGACGCCGCAACAGATTCCGTTGACGACGCCACCCACCGAGCTGCGATGGGTGGAGTTCAACGGCATGCGCATTCCCCAAGCCGCCGAAGGCCCCACCGAGGTGACAGATGCCGTCGCTCCGGAAGGGTTCGACCGCACACCGCCGGGAGCTGGGCTGGCCGCGGTCAATGCCATCGTGCGTCTCTCGGTAGCGCTCGATGACCAGTGGCCGCAGGTGGTCCGTGAACTCATCGCACCTGGACAGACGCGAGATGACTTCATCACCAACCGCATTCAGCTGTCGACCACCTCGGGTGTACCCGCTGGTCAGGCCCCGCAAGTACAGGGCTGGAAACTGACCGCGTTCACCCCCGACAAGACGTCCGTCGACATCTACACCCGGCTGCCGGACGGCTCAATGACGGTCAACCACACCACGGTCGTGTGGGCACCCGCGTTCGGTGATTGGCGGCTGCTGCTGCCCGACGCCGCGGCGGGCGCCTCACCGGTGGACGCGATCACGGCCACGCCGACCGACATGGTCGCACTGACAGGAGCCTAGCCATCATGAGCACCCCTGATCCTCGCGAGGACCTCGGCCGCCTTGCGGCGCTGCACTCACTGCGCCAGTCCGGCGGCTACAAAGGCACCACCCTGGTGCTGTCGCTGCTGGTGTTGACCATCGTCATCGGCATGGCCGTGCTGGTCGCCGTCCGCGGCGACGATGACGATACGTCGGCTCCGCCACAGGTCACCGCCACGGACACACCGACGTCGGGTACGCCGCAAACCCCGGTCACCCGGCTGCCCGACGACGCGTTCGGGGTGCCCACCACCGACACCCGCGGCCGCCGGGTGGAAACCCCGACCAACCCGCTCGGCCAGGTCCTCCCGCAGACCACCGATCCCTCGGACACCGATGAGCCTGAGGCTGTGCTCCCACCACCGGAGGGATTGATGTGGCAGCGCGTGTACGGCGCGACGATCCCGTTCTCCACCTCGGACGGTCCGACCGCGATCAGCACAGACGGGGTACCCACCGGGTTTGCCCACACCCCGCAGGGCGCGGCGCTGGCGGCCTGGCAAATCGGCCAGCGCGCCACCTGGGCACCTGATGACCAGAACATCGCGCTCCTTGATCGCGCAGCCGTGGTCTCTGAGGCCGCTCGTCCCGAGGCCGACACTCTGCGCACCAATGGCGCGCAAGTCTATGCCGGTAACCCTGAGTTGCCCGCGCAGATGCGGGATGTGCCGGTCGCGGTCCGTATCACCACCTACTCGAAGGACTTCGCCCACGTCGAGTTCGCCCAACCTCTCAATCGTGACGACGGCTTCACCGCCATCTCGGTCGGTGTCGACATGGTCTGGCGCAACGGTCAGTGGAAATGGGTGGTCCCCGAACCCGGCAACGATCCCAGCCGCCTGCTGATTTCGACCACTGGCGATGGGTGGACCCCATGGTGAACCACCACAACGACTCTCACCTCCGGGAAACGCGTTCCGGCCGACGGGGGCGTCTGCGCACTTTTCTGACCGGCCGCCGGACCCATGTAGCGGTCGTGGTGGCGCTGATTGTCGCGACGGTGTCGTCGTGGGCCGGTGCCGGCAGGGCCGCCGCGAACCCGCTGTGCGACGTCGCGGGCCCGTTGAGCCGCGCGGTGTGCGGCGCCGCGGGCAACGCGGCCAGCAATGTGGCCGGCAGTGTGGTCGGCGGGTCGTTCGAGAAGATCGTCAACTCGCTGCTCGAGGGCTACCAGACGATCCTGACGTGGGCGTTGGCGTGGTGGATCAAGCTGCCGAACCCGCAGTTGGACAACAGTTCCTCCCTCATGCAGGAAGTGCACGACCACACCCTGCAAATCCAGATCGTGGGCCTGACGTTCTCGCTGATGTTCTTCGGCCTGCGGATGATGATCGACCGCAAACGCTCCATGGCCGATGACGCCGAGGAGGGCTTCAAACTGATCTTCCGCTCGGCGATGGCCACCGCCGCGATCCCGCTGGCACTGACCGTCGGCGGGCAGATCGCCGACGGCATCTCCAACTGGCTGGTCAGCGAATCAGTGACCGCAGGCGGCGGCAACGGCGACGTCATCAAGAACTTCCTCAAACTCAACTTGCTGACCAACTCCGCGCTGGGCACCACCGCCATCGGCATCTTCGCCCTCGTCGGATTCCTCGGAGCCTTCTTGCAGTTGGCGTTGCTGGTGGTGCGTGAGGCGATGCTGCTGCTGGTCGTCGCCGCGCTGCCGGTGGCCGCGGCGTTCTCCGGCACCGGCCCCGGGTCGCAGAGCTATCAGCGGCTCGTGGCCTGGTCGGTGGCGTTCCTGCTGTTCAAACCCGTCGGCGCGCTGACCTACTTCGTGGCTTTCCGTGCCGGGGCCTCCAAAGACAACGCCCAACAGGTCGTGCTCGGCATGGTGCTGATGATGCTGTGCGCGTTCGTATTACCCGCACTGATGCGTTTGATTGCCCCTGCTGTGGCGAGCATGGGGGGCGGCGGCTCGGGTGCCGCGGCGGCCGGCGCGGCCATCGGTGCCGGCGTCGCGGCGGGCAAGGTCGCGGCCATGGCCGCCTCGGGCGGGGCGACCGCCGGGGCCAGCGGCGGTGCGAGCGCGGGCGGCATGTCCTCGATAGCCGGTCGCGGCGGCGGTGGACCCTCGGGCGGGATCTCCACGGCATCGGCGCCCTCACCGCCACCACCGTCGGGCGGTGGCGGCCCCGGCGCCCAACCCGCCCTCTCCGGCGGCCAGGGCGGACAGGCCAGCTCCGGCGGCGGCGGTGGTCCCACGTCCGGGCTGGGCGACGCCATGGGTTCGGCCGGCGGGCTCGCCGGGGCAGCCATGCAAACCGTCGCCGACAGCGTCGAATCCGAAGTCGAATCCACCAGCTCCGACCCGTCACTGAGTAGTCCGCCGCCGATGCGTTCGGGTTGGAACGAACACGCCATGGCGCACTAGCCGCCCACCCCATCTCTCTGACTGTCGAAAGAGGTTGTCATGACAGACAAAGCCGGCACCCGCCGATTGCTGTACCGCCCGGCCGCGGCGTTCCGGTCCTCCGGCGCGTTCGGGTTCACCATGTTCTCGACGATGGTGCTGCTGGTGTTCATGTTCGTCGCCGTTGTGGGCCTGATGCTGCCGCTGCCCGGTGTGATCAAGTTCTTCGGGCTGCCGTTCACGCTGGCAGTGCTGTTTGTGCCGCTGGTGGTGTCGCTGCGGGGGCGCTCAGCCTGGGAGCTGGGCATGGGTGCACGCTCGGTGTCGAAGGCCCGCCGTAATGGTGAGACTCTGCTGCGGTCCGGGCCGTTCACGATGATCCCCGACGGCACCCCACTACCGGGGCCGCTGGCGACGGCCGAGACGTTCGACTTCTCACCCGGCGACGGGTCGGCACCGTTCGGTCTGATCAGGTTGTCGTCGAAGAACTTCTACACCCTGGTGCTACGGACCTGGCCCCAGGGCGGGGAGTGGAATGACCAGCCTGTGCGCGATCGCTGGGTCGCCCGCCTCGGAGACATGCTCACCTTCCTCGGGCAATCGCCGGACTTCGTGGCCGCGACAATCACCATGGAGACGCTGCCCGAGTCGGGGATGCGGGCCTCGACAATCGTGCGGTCCCGGCTCAAGGACACAGCACCGGCGCTGGCCCGCAAGATCATCATCGAAGCCACCGAAGCGGTACCGACCGCCGAAGTGCGCCTGGAAGCCCGGATCGGATTGACCTGGCGCGCGGACACCATGCACCGCAAACGCGATGCCACCGACATGGGCAACGAGTTGGCGCGTCGTCTCGGACGGATTCGGGACTACTGCCACGCCGCCGGTCTGCGGGTGCGGCCGATGCTCGAACGCGAAATCTGCGCGATCGCCCGCCGCAGTTTCTCCCCAGCCGACGAGCTCGACCTCGAGATCGGGCTGATGAGCGGGGAACCGATGCGCCTGCGGTGGGAAGACTGCGGACCGACCTCGGCCTCAGACCAACACGGCCGCCTGCTTCACGATGCGGCGCAGTCGATGTCGTGGACGATGCGCAACGAACCCGAGGCGCCGTTCGACTCCAACGTACTTGTCGATCTGCTGTCCCCCCACAGCGACGTACCCCGCAAACGAGTCACCTTCGTCTACCAGCCCTACACCCCGGCCCAAGCCACCACCATCGTCAACAAAGACCACAACGATGCCCGCCAGGCCGTGCGCACCCACGTCGGCAAACTACCCGAACGCGCACTGGTACGCCTGGACAGCGCCGAAGACGCCCGCAAGGAACAAGCTCGCGGTGCGGGCGTGACCCGGGTGTCGATGATCGTGACCGCCACCTGCCCGATCGGCGCCGATACCCAGAAGATCGACACCCTCGTCACCGATCTGGGCCTCTCGGCGGCCACCCCACTCGAACCGGCCCGCGACGAACAACTCGTCACCTTCTGCGCCGGACTGGGTTTCGGCGTCGTGCTCTCCGAAGAGAGCACCGTCTCCGACAAGCTCGCCGCCTAACCGGGACAGAAAGGACCACCCCGCCAATGCCGACGCTCCCGGCCCTGACCTCGTTGCTGCAGCGCTCACGCGCCCGCCTGTCCACCTCGGCGACGACGCTGCCCCAAATCAACACCGTCCTGTCGATCACCGAACACCGCTCGGCCGGCGGTCACGACTACGGCCTGATCCGGGCACACGCCACCGGCCACTACACGGTGATCCTCGCCGCGACCGGGGCGACACTGCGCGACTGGCAGCAACTGTGCGACTACACCCGCATCGACTTCGGCGCCGACGCCTGGGATGTCGTCGCGGTCACCGCAGTCGCCGACCACTTCCCCCGCACCGACACCGCCCACCGGCAGTGGATGATCCCCGAGGGCCATCACCACCTCGACGTCGCCGACCTCGCCACCGACACCTATCTCGCGGTGACCTTCGTCGCGGCCACCTCAGCAACGAAGTCCACTCCCGACGAAATGGCCGTGGAAGTGGGCCGGCGCCTGCACACCCTGATCGGGTCCCTGCACGCCGCCGGGCTGCCCACCACACCGCTGACCGCAGCACAGGTCGCCGCGGTCGGAGTGCGGGCCTACCGCGGCGGCCTGGCCGACGACCCGGCGCCCGCATTCGCCGACATCGCACCGGACTCGACACCACACCGGGTGCGCGATGCGTTCTGCCACAACGACCTGCACTCGGCGACATGGGTGATCGCCCCACACGTGCTCGAACCGCCCCACGCGATGGGTTCGGTACTGGCCCAGCTCCTCGAGCGGGACCCAACCACCCCACGCACCCGGCTGGCGATCACCTGGCGAGCCACCCGGATCGCCGAGACCATCCACCCCGATGACCCGATCCGACTCACCTTCGAGCCCGCTCTGCAGCGGTTCGGCGCGACGCTGACGATCACCGAGCCGCGCCCTCGTACCCCGTCGGTGGACTCCGTGCGCGACCGGTTGCCGCTGTTCGCCCGCCTCGGCGTGCGCAACGGCTATGACCGCCACGCCGAACTGTTCGCCGCCGGCATCGGACTCGGGGTGTTGCTGCCCGAACACGGCGACATCACCGACGAAGCCCTGCGCCACCGCCACCGCTAACCGATTGCGAGACGCCACCATGACCGTCACCGACCTCCGTAAAACCACCACCGCCGCTGGTGGCGACACCACCGCGCCCTCGACGTTGCGCCTGGACGCCGGCGCCGCCTCAGCCACCCCACCGAGCGCCAAAGAACGCTCCACCAAGCCGACGATGTTCTACGACGACGACACCCGCGAGGACCTGCTCGACACCGCCCGCAGCGGTGGCGTCAACGGCTACCTCGCCCGACAGAAACTCGGCAACGACGCCCGCCGCCGGGAACGCCACGAAGCCGCCGTTGCCCGGCCGATCCAGTTCGATGTGCCCGCCCTGATCCGCACCAACCGGGGCTTCGACGGGCGTGGCGGCGGCCACGTCGCCCACGTGCGCCGCCCCAACGAACTGCGCGGCACCACCGCGCACGTTCCGGGGTTCTATCCGTTCCCCATCGGCGCCTCAGCCCCCCTGGACGGCGCGCCCGTCGGCTCGCACCTCGACACCGGCCAACCCGTCGGGTTCGACCAGATCGGCTGGTTCGAGGCCGGCCAGATCACCGCACCGTCAGCGATGGTGTTCGGCCTCAACGGATTCGGCAAAAGCACGCTCAACCGGCGCATCGTCTGCCACGACCTCGCGACCGGGGTCCGGCCGCTCATCATGGGCGATCACCGACCCGACTTCGTCAACATGATGCGTCAGATGGTCCTGCACGACAGCACCGGCCGGGTGCAGTACCGCGAGGACGGTGTCACCCCGGTCACCCCGCAGGTCACCAGCGTCGGATTCGACTCGCCGATGAATCCGCTGGCCGTGGGCACCTTCGGCAACCTCATCGCCCGATTGCCCGCCGCGGCCCGCCAACTCGCCGAACGCGAAATGCGGGCCCGCCAGGTCACCGCCGCGACCGGCCTGCTCGAGATCAGTTCCGGCCGCCCGATCGCTCCGCATGAGGAGACCCTGCTGACCACCGCGTTGCGGGTGCTCTACGGCACGGCCAACGAGTTCACCTTGACCAATGCGCCCCTGCCCGGCGATGTGCTCACCCTGCTGCGTCAGGTCCCGCAAACCCTCATCGACGCCACCGCCCGCGACGCCGATACCAATCCCGAACTGCGCCGCGCCCACCAGGACCTCCTCGATGCCTCCGGCGCCCTGGGCCGTCGACCCCATGACGCGATCGCCGTCGACCGCTACCTGCTGCTGACCGAGAACCTGCGCCAGTCGCTCGATCAGCTGGTGTCGGGGCAGTTCGGCGAGATTTTCAACGCCCCCACCAAAGAGCCCATCGATATCGACGCACTCGGGGTGTGCGTGGACATGTCCCGGCTGCCGGCCAACGCCCGCAAGCTGCGCGCCGCGGTGCTCCTGGCGTGCTGGTCGGACGGGTTCTCCGCCGTCGAAGCCTCGCATCTGCTCTCCGATCACGGCCTGCAAGAGCCCCGCAACTACGACCTGGTGTGCGACGAGTTCTCGCTGGTGCTCGGTGTGGGCAACGGCATCGTGTGGCGCGTCGACGAAGTGACCCGCGTCCAGCGCGAACAGGGCACCGGCAGCCTGTTCACCACCCACACCGTCAAGGACCTCCAGGCGTTCGACTCGATGGAAGATCGCCAGCGCGCCATGGGCTTTCTCGACCGCGCCCGGGTCAAGGTGTGCTTCCCGCTGCCCGAGGACGAAGCCTCGCTGATGGAGGGCAAGGTCAACCTCAACGAGAAAGAAGCCGCCACCCTCGCCGAGTGGGCCACCACCCCCCGCGGCATCGACGACCCGGTCGTCTCCGAGATCAGCGAATCGGCCTGGGCCGACGGGGTCCGCGCGACCGGCACCGAAACCAACACCGTCCCCCCGGGTATGGGCAAGTTCTTGATCAAAGAGGGTGAGCAGCCCGGTATCCCGGTGCAGATGCGGTTGACCGCCACCGAGCGCGCCACCGAGATGCACAACACCAACAAGCGCTTCGCCCGCGGCCGCGGCGCCAAGTCCGGATCCGCGGCATGAGCACCGACAGCGACCCGGGGGTGGCCACCCCGATCGACCCGCACCCCAGTGCCTGGGAGCAGGTGCAGGACTGGGTGATCGAACCCAACCCGCGCCGCACCGCCCACTCCGAGGAAGTCCGGCGACTGGCCGTGCGCGCCGTGGCTGAGCTACTCGCTCGCACATCGCTGTCGCTGACCGCCGCGGCCGCCGACGTCGCCGCCAACATCGGCGCCGGCACCAACAGCGTCATGCGGTGGTGCCGAGCAGCCGGGGTCGGCCGCGACGTCACCGCCCGCGACCGCGAATGGGCCACCCGCCTCGACGTCATGCGCTCGATGAACAAGGCCCTCACCGAGCACGTCCGCGACCTCGACACCACCACCGCCGACTATCGGGGTCTGCCTCGTGGGTGAGGGCAACGCCTCCAAACTGCTGGTGCCGCTGCTGGCACTGGTGATGGGGTTCTTCGCCTCATGCACAGTCATCATCTCCGTGGCCGGCGACGACGACGCGTGTCTGCCGCTGACCAGCGGTGTCGACCAACCCGCCGACGCCTCCCTCTCACCCGGCGCCAAGGTCAAGCCGATGAAAGTCAAGGACTTTCAGATCACCTCCGGCTACGGGATGCGCGACGGGGCGATGCACGAAGGCATCGACCTGGCCGGGGCAGTCGGCGCACCGATCTATGCCGCCGCCGACGGCACCGTCACCGCCGCCGGGACCGCCTCAGGGTTCGGGCACTGGATCGTGCTCACCCACAACATCAACGGGCACGTGTGGTCCACGGTCTACGGGCACATGTTCGCCGACGGCGTGCTGGTCAAAGCCGGCCAGAAAGTCACCTCCGGACAACACATCGCCAAGCTCGGCAACGACGGCCAATCCACCGGCCCGCACCTGCATTTCGAGGTGTGGGATGGCGGGCACCGCGACTTCACCGGCGGCCGATCGGTCGACCCAGCCGGGTGGGTGTCCACCAGCCCCGAACCCGGCGCCGCCCCGGCCGGGCGAGCGCCCGCCCAACCGGGCGGGCCGCGGATACTCACCGCACCCCGGGTCCTGCCCGCCGCCGACGTGGTCACCGCCGCCGACTGGGATGCCGTGGCCAAGCACGAATCCGGCGGCAACTGGAAGATCAACACCGGCAACGGCTACTACGGCGGATTGCAGTTCGCGGCCTCGACCTGGACCGGCGCCGGCGGCGCGCAGTACGCGCCGACCGCCGACAAAGCCACCCGCGAACAGCAAATGGAGGTCGCCAACCGCGTCCTGGGTTCCCAAGGCTGGAATGCCTGGCCGACCACCTCCAAGACCGCCGGGGTCACCGGCAAGAAACCCGCACCCGCAGGCACCTTTCTCAACGCCGCCGCGGTGCCGCCACCAGCGGGCGCCCCCAGCGGCCCGCCCGCACCGTCAGGGCCGTCGGGCCCGCTGCCGCCGCTGCCGAAATCCAAGGGCTCCGAAGCGCACTTCCAGGTCGACACCATCCGCCTCGCCCGCGCGATCGCCGCCAAGTTCCCCCAGATCCAGACCATCGGCGGCTGGCGCGCCGACGGCGGCGGCTACAACGACCACCCGTCCGGTCGCGCCGTCGACGTCATGATCCCCAACTACACCTCCGCACAAGGGATCGCGCTCGGCAACGCCGTCAACAAATACATCCTCGACAACAAGAAGCACTTCAAGCTCGAGTACACGATCTGGCGTCAGACCTACTACCCGGCCGTCGGCAAGTCCAACGTCATGAACGACCGCGGCGACCCCACCCAGAACCACTTCGACCACGTCCACGCCACCGTCGAAGGCCACGGCATGCCCCGCGGCAATGAGGTCTACACCGCGCCCGGTATCACCGGCGGGATCGGCGCCGACGAGGGCGTCGACTGCGGCCCGGTCGAGGACCAGCACGGCGGGGGAGTCGACAACCTCGCCGCCGGGCGGGTCCCACCGGCCTACGAGCCGTGGTTCCGCAAAGCCGGGGTGCTGTGCCCGCAGATCAGCTCGGCGTTCCTCGGCGGGATCGGTAAGCAGGAGACCGGGTTCAACGCCTCCTTGGTGTCCCCGGCAGGGGCGAAGGGGCCGATGCAGTTCATGGACTACACCTACCCGTCCTGGGCCAAAGACGATGACGGCAACGGCCGCGCCTCGGCCACCGACATCGGTGACGCCGTCATGGCCGCCGGCCGGTTCTCGTGCGCGAACGCCAAACAGATCGACGCCGCGATCGCTTCTGGGCGGGTGAAAGAACCCGCCGAGGGCCGCGAAATTCTCTACGCCTACGCCTACAACGCCGGAGTCGGCGCGGTCCTCAATGCCGGCGGAACACCCACCGGCGGCGACTACGACACCCAGACCCGCCCGTACGGCCAGAAAGTCATCGCCTACGCCAAACAGTTCGCCGATCAAGGACTTCCGGAGAAGAACCGATGAACCACCACCGCCATCACCACCGTCGCCACCACCACCTGCTGGCCGTCATCGCGATCGTGCTGATCGCCGCACTGGCCGGATGCTCCGGCAGCGACGACACCACCGAACACGCACACGGCCACGATGACCACGGCGAGCACTACAGCACCCCGCCCGGCCTGCCCGATCGCGCCGAACCGATCGGGGTGTTCACCACCACCGTGACCACCATGTTCAGTTGGCAACCCGCCACCGACACCTCACCCACCGACGCGCTGCGCCGCACCCGCGCCACCCTCACCGGCCAGGCACTGGCCTCGGCGGACAGCCCCGCCACAGTGCGGCCCAGCGCCCAGTGGGGCGCCTGGAAGCAATCCCTCGACGTCATCACCGCCCGCGTCGACAACGCCTCGGCAGTGCTGATCTCACCGCAGAAGGCCAGCGCGCACGGCACTGTCACCCAAACCGTGCTCGGCATCGACGCCACGGTGACCTCCTACCGAAAGTTCACCGTCACAGCCGAACTCGTCCGCATCGACGGCCACTGGAAAGTCGCCACCTACCCCCGCGCCGACACCTGACCACCGACCGCCCAACACCGCCCCTCGAAGGAAGGCACGCCCCATGCTCGACCCACACAACGTCACCCAGGACAACAGCCGCGAAGTCGACGACATCTTCGACGAAATCCGCACGATCATGCGTCACTCCCGCCGCCACGCCGACGACGCGCTGCGTCAGGTCCGCAACCAGCAGCACCGCCGACGTTCCCGGCAGACCCGCGCCCAGCAACGCCTGAACACCGCGCGCGCCACCGGCGTCCGTCCGCCCCGCTACACCGACACCAGTGCCGAACGCCACCCGCTGACACCGGATCTGATGGCGCGCTGGGCCGGAGCGCACGCCGCGGCCGACCTGGCCCGCGAGGCCGCCGCCGAGGCCGCCCGCGGCGGTGACACCGCCCGGGAAGCCCAGACCCAGGCCACCGTGCAGCGCGCCGAGCAATGGGCGCACGCCTGGGATGAGCGGCTACGTGAGGCCGGCGTCGACCCCGACACCATCTCTGGTCGCGACCGCGACCACGACCTCGGCGAGGTCGCCGACACCGACCTGCTCGGGCAGGTGTCGACCGCGGCCGCGAACTACGCGATCGACGTCGACGACGCCGCGGCCGCGGGCAGGTACCGCTCGACCAGCGAGCTCATCGCCGACACCGAACCCGCGCCCGAAGCCGCGTTGATCGCCGCCGGCGACAACGGCTGGCAGATCACCCCGGCCCCTGACGTCGGGGCCAGCGTCACCCTCGACACCGGAGCCCAGCTGTGAGCACAACCCATCGCCGCGACCGCGGCCAACACGAATCCATGATCGGCTACTACCTCGCCGCAGCCGTGTTTGCGCTGCTGGCGATCATCTACGTGTGCTGGCGGGCCGGATGCTGGCTCACCGGCCATCCCGGCCCGGTGCTGATCAACCCGGCCACCGCCGCCGTCGACGGCACATTCGAGTGGCCGGTGGCCTCCACCGTGCTCCTGGTGGTCGCGGTCATCACCGCCGCCGCGATCGCGGTCGTGGTGGGACGTCATCGCGCCGCCACCGCCGTGCTACGTGAGTTCGACCAGGTGGCACAGTTTCTTCCCCGTCCCCGGGAACTGCACGCCATCACCGCCCGCGACGCCAAGCACTCCGCGCAGCGCCTCCGCGGCCGCGACGCCATCACCGGGCACCTCGACTACGGGCTGGTGCTGGGATCGCTGATCGGCGCGGGCACCTCCGCGCTCTACATGAGCTGGGAGTGGGTCGGACTCGTCATCGGCGGACCCCGATGCGGCAAGACCACCGGCTACGCCATCCCGATGATCTGCCAGGCGCCCGGCGCCGTGTTCGCCACCTCCAACAAGCCCGACATCTACGACGCCACCCGCTGGGTCCGTGACCGCAACGACCTCGACGCCGCTCCCGCCGTCGTGGCCGACACCAGCCGACAAGGGTTGCGCGCACTGTGGGCCTACCGCACCCAGCGGCGCGAACCGCCACGCACCCGCGGCACCATTTGGCTCTCGGACCTCCAGCACATCGCCGGCACTCAGGGCCAGCAGTGGTGGTGGGACCCGTTCTGGTGCGTGCACGAACTCTCCGACGCCCGCGAGCTGGCCGCGATCTTCGCCGCCGCCGAAACCGCCGAAGGATCACGCCTCGACGCCTACTTCGACGGCGGCGCCAAAGAACTGTTGGCCCTGCATATTCTGGCCGCAGCCGTCGGTGGGGGAGACCTCAAACACGTCGACGGCTGGCTCACCGACCCCAAACTCAAAGTCGCCCGCCAGGTGCTGACTCGCCACGGCCACCACGACGCAGCGGCCAAGATCGACACCGCCGCCAACCTCAACCCCCGCCAGCAAGACGGCCTCTACGACATGGCGCGCCGGTTCATCAACGTCATGACCGTGCCCGCCTACGCCCGATCGGTCCTCCCACCCCAACGTGTGCGGTTCGACGGCGACAACACCGTCGGCAGCAACGACATTCGCCACGACCTGCCCAAGTTCGATCCGCAAGCGTTCGTCACCTCCACCGACACCATGTACGCGCTGTCGATGGAAGGGGCCGGATCGGCCACCGCGCTGACCACCGCCCTGGCCGACACCATCTTCAAAGCCTCCGTCGCCCAAGCACGGCGCAACGGTGGACGTCTGCCGGTGCCCGTCGTGGCAGTGCTCGATGAGGCCGCCAACGTGTGCAAGCTGCCCGAACTACCCGACTGGTACTCCCACTTCGGCAGCCAGGGCATCGTCATCGTCACCATGCTGCAATCGCTGGCCCAGGCCGCGAAAGTGTGGTCCAAGGACAAACTCGACATGCTCGTGGACTCCTCGAACGTCTACATCTACGCCGGATCATCGAACAACGAGTCATACCTGTCGGGCCTCAGCCGCATGATCGGCCAACGCGACGTCCGCCGCCGCAGCCGCTCGCACTCCAACTCCGGTCTGGGATCGACCAGCACCAGCGAATCCTGGTCCAGCGAACCCATTCTCGGTATCGACGACCTCAAAGCACTTCCCGCCGAAAGGGCAGTGCTGGCCACCTCCGGTAACCGCACCGTCGTCACCACCAAGAACTCCTACTGGCTCGGCCCCTACGCCGAGCTGATCGACGCCTCCAAGAAGGCCTGCGCGACTGAACGCGCAGCCCAGCAGACAGCACTGACCACTGCACCGCCCCTCGCCGCCACCACCCGGGAAAGGACGACCTTCTGATGACCACCCACGACACCGACACCCCCGACGACGACAACCGCGCGCACTGGCGGTTCACCTCCGGCGCCGACTGGTTCACCAACTGGCTCAGCCACATCAAAGCCGGACGCTTCGACCGCGACACCCGCTGGTGCGCGCAGTGGTGGCGCCACGACGAAGTCGTCATCCGCCTCGAGGAGCTGTGGAAGGCCTGGGAGACCGCCCGCCTGAGCGAAGACCCCGCCGCGCTGTCGTCGTGGTGGACCGCCCACCTCGACGCCCACTGGCGAACACTCACCGCCGAAAACGGGCCGCTGTACCTGTGCACCCCCGAAAAACACACCGCCACCGACACACTCACCGGTGCGAGCACTCCACCACCGCCGGGATGGTTCGACCCACCCGCCGACCACACCACCGCCGCATAGACCGCGAAAGCCAGCTCATGCCGCCACCGGTTCATATCGCCCTCGTCGGCTGCTTCGTGCTGCTGGTGGTCGGAGCTATCACCGGCGTCATCGTCATCACCAAAGCCACGCTGCGCCAACGCCGACGACAGCCCAGACACCACCACGGACCTGACCACGACGGAGCACACCATGACGACTAAACCCGGCGACGGCGAGGACCCGCCGTGAGATGTCTCAGGCCCTGGCAGGTGCGTCAACACCTGCCAGGGCACTGATCGGCCAGAGATCGAGCCTCTGACCAGTGAGAAACGATAGCCACCCACCCTCGCCCCGGCGTAGTCCGGGCGGGAGTGGACCTCACTTTGGTAGGAGCTCGACGTATGGCACGCAACGCCACCCCTGAGGACAACACCCCCAATCTGTTCGATCTACTCGCCGACACCGACCCATCCGGGCAGCGGATGTCGGCACCGCAGAGCACTATGGATACCCACACCGAGGAGGACACCGATGTTTCACGATCTGCGCACGGCACTGACCGAGCGGTACGCCCAGGAACTGACGCAGATGGACCGCACGCAGTTCGAGGACTTCCTGACCGCGGAAGTGACACGGCTGGAAGCCGAGATCGCTCAGACGCAGTCTCAGACCGAGCTGACGACGATCGCGGCGTGGAAGGACCAGCACGGGGGCAACGACCCGGACGTGCTGACGACGCAGCGGCTGTATCAGCAGGCCCGGTACTCGGCGGAGGAGACGGTGCTGGCGACGCTGTGGGAGGGATTCAGCAGTCCCGAGGACGACGATCAGCCGGACGACGAGCCGAACCCGGACACGATGACCGGGATGCAACGGTGGCTGACGCAGTGGGCGATCGAGGCGAGCCGAGAGACCGAACGACTGACCGAGCAGGTGTGGCCGGATCAGACACCACGGTTTCAGGTGTGGGCCGAGCAACTGCTGGAAGCACGTCTGACCGACGGACTGCCGGTGCCCGACGGGCCGGCACATCCGCTGGTTCCGGAGCTGACCGCGATGGTGGACGCAGCGCTGGCCGATCAGGATCGCGCCGACGCCGAGCGCGTGCGGAGGTAGTCGACGACGGCCAGGGACTGCTGTTTGAGTCTCTGGACGATCTGCGGATCCCAACTGACCCCGCCGTCGTCGACCCCGGCGGCACGCCGCTGCCACCGAAGGCCGACGACGCACTGCCGCAGGTGCCGCAGTCCGAGACCGGGTTGCCGCTGACAGCGTGGGCGAGCACCCGAGTCGCCCCCGCACGCCGCCCGGACGGCTCGGTCGTCTACGTCAAGGCCGACCATGTGGTGGCCGGCCTCGAACCCGACCCCATCCCCGACTCGGAGGCACCGGAACCGGAGCCGCCGAGCATCGCGGCCCTCGACGAGGCCACCACCCCGGCACCGACCGAGGTGGTGGCTGCGACCCGGTTCACCCATCCGGGGACGGTGCTCGTGCCCTCCGGGGCCAAGTCCCGCGCCCGCGCCAATATCGCCGCACTCGAGGTCCTCACCGAGACAGCGCGCACCGGACGCCCGGCGACGCCCGCCGAGCACGAGGTCCTGGCGCAGTGGTCGGGGTGGGGTGCCGCGGCCGACATCTTCGACGAGTCCAAGCCGGAGTGGGCACCCGAACGCGACCAGTTGCGCGCCCTGTTGGATTCCGAGCAGTGGCGTCAGGCGAAGGCCTCCACACTCAACGCCCACTACACCGATCCGGCGATCGCCCAGACGATGTGGTCGGCGATGACTCGCGCTGGGTTAGACGAGGGACTGGTACTCGAACCGGGTTGTGGCAGCGGCACGTTCATCGGTCTGGCACCGCCCGGCGCGCAGATGGTGGGCGTGGAGCTCGACCCGACGACCGCTCAGATCGCACATCTTCTCTACCCCGACGCCCAGGTGCGGTTGGAGGGTTTCGAGACCACCCGCGTCCCGGACGGCTCGTTCGCCGCGGTGATCGGCAATGTGCCGTTCGGCGGGTTCACCGTGCACGACCCGATCCACAATCCGGCCCGCCACCGCATCCACAACCACTTCCTGCTCAAGTCGCTCAACCTCACCGCCCCCGGCGGTTACGTCATGGCGATCACTACGGCCGGAACGCTGGATGCCGCCTCGGACAAGGCGCGCCGCGACATGCACGCCGTCGCCGACCTCGTCGGCGCGGTCCGGTTGCCCTCGACGGCATTCGAACGGGTTGCCGGCACCCAGGTCGTCACCGACGTGCTGGTGTTCCGCCGTCGCGAGGCCGACGTCGCCGCACCTGCGGACGCCGACTGGCTGCATTCTGACCTCGTCGCCCTCCCTGACCGGACCGGCGAGACCACCGAGATCGGGGTGAACCGCTACTTCACCACCCACCCAGAACATGTGCTCGGCACGATGCGTGTCGATCGCGGGCTCTACCGCGACGGAATGCTCGTCGTGGCCGCCGAAACCGGCAGCGATGTCGCCGCCGACCTGAACGACCGACTGACCAACATCGTCGACGCCGCACTGGAGCGCGGCGACGGACTGTTTCTCGCCGACGACACCGCCACAGCCGGGATGGAGTTCACCGCCGGCGCCCTGGACGCCGCCGCCCTCTACGGCGAGGACATCCCGATCGGGCACGTCAGCTACGACGAGACCACCGGGGTGTTCACCCGCCGCGGGATCGACGGCGATGAGCCGATGAAGGTGCCCGCCACCCGCACCACCGAGACCCGGCACCTATTGCGGCTGCGCGATCTGTTCGCGGCCACGATCGCCGCCCAGCGCACCCAGAGCAGCCGCGCCGAGCGTGACGCGCTGCGCGCGGACCTCAACGAGGTCTACGACGCCTACCTGAACATTTACGGCCCGGTGAACCGGGCGAAGCTGGTGGGCGGCAAGGAACGCACCGCCGAGGAAGCCGCGAAGAAGTTCACAGAACTCGAAGGCAAGTGGCGTACTGCCAATCGCGACGCCGACGGCGCCGACTATCCCGGCCCGCTGCCCGAGGATGTGGCGGCCGAGCTCGATGAGAAAGCATGGCAGGTCAGCGCACCCTCGCGGCGCCAAACCCATCTCGAGGCGGTCCGCGCCGATCCAGGGATGGCCGGCGTGCTGGCGTTGGAACGCTACGACGACCAGACCGGCACGGTCAGCAAGACCGCGGTGTTCTCCCGCGACGTCGTCGTCGCCCCGGTCCCGGTGTCACGCGCGGACACCCCGGCCGAGGCGGTCGCGATCAGTCTCGGTGAACGCGGGCGAGTCGATCTCGACCGCGTCGCCGAACTGCTCGACCAGCCCGCCCAGCAGGCGCGCGAGTCGATCCGTGGGCTGGTCTACGCCGACCCGGACATGCCCGAGGACCTGGTGCCCGCGCCCACAGCGTTGTCGGGCAACGTGCGCGCCAAACACGCCCGCGCCGCCGAAGCTGCCCGTACCGATCCCGGTAACCGGGACTGGGCAGAGCTAACACAAGCACTGGCGCAGGTGATTCCGGACGACAAGCAACCCTCCCAGATCGGGTCAGTCAAACTCGGACCGACCTGGATCGAGCCGCGCGACTACGAAGCGTTCGTGCGCGAAACCTTCGGCGCCACGAGTGCCCGAGTGACGCGCGCGGCCGGTTCGTGGGGCGTCGAGGTGCCACCTGACGAACGCAACAGCGCGCTGATGCGCACCGAGTACGGCGCCGACAATGCCGACAGGAAGAACAAGGCGCTCGATGCGATCGACCTCACCGAAATGCTGCTCAACCAACGGTCGATCGTGGTCAAAAACTCCAAGCCAGCGCAGGAAGAGGGGGCACCGGAAGTCGACGCCCAGGCCACCATCCTCGCCCAGGTCCAAGCCGAGAAGATCACCACCGAGTTCCGGTCGTGGCTGTGGTCGGATGATGAGCGCCGCGACCGCCTCGTCGCTGAGTGGAACCGCCGCTTCAACACCTGGGTCCGCCCCGAGCACGACGGATCACGGCTGGCACTGCCCGGTCTGTCCCCGGTGTTCGAGCCGCACCCCTACCAACGCGATGCGGTAGCGCGGATTCTCGCCGAGCCGACGGTGCTGCTCGATCACGTGGTCGGTGCGGGCAAGACCGGCACGATGTTCATGTCGGCGATGGAGCTCAAACGCCGCGGCCTGGTCAATCAGCCGTGGATCGTGGTGCCCACCCACCTCATCGAGCAGTTCGGCCGCGAAGTGAAGATGTGGTACCCGGCAGCGAACGTACTCGTGGGACGCAAAGGCATGTCGCCTGAGGACCGCCGCGTGTTCGCCGCCCAGACCGCGACCAGCGACTGGGACATGGTCATCATCCCAGCCTCGGTGTTCTCCGCGATCCGGGTCCACCCCCAGCGCCGTGTCGACTACATCTCCGGCCAGCTCGCCGAACTCGACGCCGAATTGTCCGCGAGCGCAGGCGACATGACCCAGGCAACGGTCAAGAAGATCGAACAGGCAAAGAAGCAGCTCCAGAAACGACTCGACGCCGCGACCGATCAGGCCAAGAAGGACCACGGGGTGTTGTTCGAAGACACCGGCGCGGACTATCTGTTCGTCGACGAGGCCCACGAGTACAAGAACAAGGGCCGCCAGTGCGCGATCGACTCGCTGTCTCTGACCGGGTCGAACAAGGCCGAGGACCTGTCATTGAAGCTGGACTACCTGCGTGAACGTCGCCAACACCAGGCGGTCGCGGCCGGGCGGGTCATTACCCCGGGCGCTGAGCGGGTCGCGACGTTCGCCACCGGCACCCCGATCGCCAACTCGCTCGCCGAGTCGTGGGTGATGCAGCAATACCTACGCCCGGATGTACTGGAGGCGGCCGGGGTCCGCTCGATCACCGACTGGGCGGCGTCGTTCACCGCGACCCGCTCCGAGACGATTCCCAACGCCACCGGAACCAAACTGCGTGTCGTGTCGAAGGTGTCGGCGTTCGCCAACCCCAAAGAGATGTTCGCCATGGCGGCCCAGTACACCGATGTCGTTGTCCGTGAACAGGTCCCAGCCAATCTGCCCGTCCATGACGGGCGGCAGATCATCACCAGCACACCCGGTCAGGAGCGGCGCGATTTCATCGCCGACCTGGACTATCGGGCCGACCATCTCGACCCGCGACGCGCCGACATCGACAACGTGCTCAAGATCCTCAACGACGGCCGCAACGTCGCCCTCGACCCGGCGCTGGCCAACCTCGAACCGGATCCGGGAAACACCCGCGCCGATGCCGTGGCCGAACAGGTCGCCCGCATCTACCACGCCACCGCCGACAACGAATATCTCACCGAGGAAGGGGAGCGGTCCCCGATCCGGGGAGCGTTGCAGCTGGTGTTCTGTGACCGTGGCACCCCGCGACCCGACGGCCCGTCGGTGTACTCCAACCTCAAAGACCTTCTCGTCGAGCAGTACCAGGTGCCCGCGGAGAAGATCGCGTTCATCCACGACGCCAAATCGCCGTCGCAGAAACTGGCGTTGCAGGCCGACTGCCGAGCCGGTCGGATCGCGGTGCTGGTCGGATCGACATCGAAGATGGGCACCGGCATGAACGTCCAAGGCCGCCTCATCGGCCTGCACCACATGGACGTGCCGTGGCGGCCCGCCGATCTCGAGCAACGCGAAGGCCGGATCATCCGCCAGGGCAACCAGAATCCGCAGATCGAAATTCTGAACTACGTCACCGCAGGCACCACCGACACCGTCATGTGGTCGAAAGTCGAGTCCAAGGCGGCGTTCATCGAGCAAGCCAAACGCGGCCAGCTCGACGACGTCGCCGAAGTCGACGACATCGCCGACGACTCACTGTCTGAGGCGGCCGCGGCGACCAAAGCCGCCGCGACCGGCGACGAACGGTTCCTCGAAATGGCGACCCTGGAAGACGAGGTGAAAAGCCTGTCCGCCCTGGCCAGCGCCCACGCCGACTCCCGCTCCCACGCGCGGCGGGTCGTGGCTGCAGCGGACCGGGCCATCCCACGGTTGGAAGGCAGCATCGAGAAACTCGATCTCCTGCTGGCCGGTCACCAGGAGTGGATTGACGCCGGCAAGGAGTTCGTCGTCCCCGGTGCCGGTCCCCGGTCGAAGCGTCCGGAGCGGTCCGAGGTGCTGTTGTCGCGGGTGACCGCGGTCTACCACGAGCTCAAAGGTGCCGGCATGAAGCAGTCCATGCCGATCGCGTCGATACCGTCAGGGCTCCAGGCGCACGCCTCGCGCGAGTTTGCCCAGGACAAGATCCACGTGTGGCTCGACTGCCCGGGGCGGCCAGGGTTTACTCTCGACGCCTCCCAGGTGTTCACCACTGCCGAGCGGCGCACCGCCACGGCGTCGGGGCTCGCTACCCGTCTGGAGAACCTGTACACCGGCCTCGACGACACCCGTGCTCAACTGGTCGCCGACATCGGCAGCTACCGCCGTGAGGTCGAGGTCAACGCGCCGCGTATCGACGCACCGTTCGCCCGGGCGGATGAGTTGCAGACCAAACAGGTTCGGCTGCGACAACTGCGGATGGAGATCGAACGCGCCCAGCAATCCGAAGAAGCCGTCGCCGCCCGCCAGGCTGCCGAGGAACGGATGCGAAGTGCTGGTCGTGAACCTGGCTGGAGTCTGGAACTCAACCCGACACCGGTCATGGTCGAAGAAGCCGGACTCGACCATGCCGCCGACTACATCGCCGTGATGAAACGCTCCCACCAACACAAAGCGGAGCTCTACCAAGCCGAAAAGGACGCCACCACAGCAGAACCGGGAATCGGGACACTGCTCGCCGACACCCGACCCCCACCAGAAGCAGAACGCACCGAGAACACCGGATCGCAGCCCCCGCCACACGACCCACTCGATAACGGGACACAGCCCCAACGCGACCCGGACCTAGACCTGTGAGTACAACAGGGACGTTCACCGCGCTCAGACGGAGGCGATGGCAGGTGCGAGCTCGCTGTCGCACCCCCGATGCGGTTCTCGGCCCGGCCTGGCAAGCAGGTCGAGCAGGCCGCCTCGGACCCGGCCAGGCCTGTCCCAGGTTCGTGATAGAAGCGAACCGCCAAACCACCCGCGCACCCATCACCAGCAACCGATACCGAACAGGACGTGACTTCATGCCTTTGCAAACAGCTCGACTCTCCACCGCCGTCAAGACCATCGTCGCCGGACTTCTCATCACCGCCGGCCTCGCCACGGGTCTCGGCCTAGGTAGTGGGCAAGCGCACGCGAAGATCGACGACGGCCGATATAAGTACCAGCTGGTTATGTACGGCGTCATCCCCTACCCGGAATCCAACGCGCGAGTGATCGGCAACCGTCTGTTCCAAGACATCTACGGCGTCGGGCCGTGGAATGCCACCAACAGCCACATTACCCACACCCGCAACGGCGGCATCGTCTCGATCGCCGGTGACCCAGTCGCGCACTGGTACTCCCGCATCGAACTACGCAAGACA
Source organism: Gordonia sp. NPDC057258 (assembly GCF_042668985.1). Classification (NCBI taxonomy): domain Bacteria; kingdom Bacillati; phylum Actinomycetota; class Actinomycetes; order Mycobacteriales; family Gordoniaceae; genus Gordonia; species Gordonia sp. NPDC057258. The sequence goes on along the minus strand of NZ_JBHUXZ010000012.1, from coordinate 18,171 downwards.
CCACACGGTTACAAAGGTGTTCTGTTCGCCGGCGGCGTCCCCACCGGCGACGTCTACCTACGTAAAGTCCGCTGACCACACAAAGGGTCGCGCAGGAATTGCCTGTGCGACCCTTTGTCGTTCGGTCGATCGGACGGACGACGCTGTCGGGCGGGCGGTGCTGGCAAACAGTGACGTTCACCGCGTTCCGACTGAGGCGTCGACGGGGTGGACGTCCTGGCACTACCATTCGCGATGACAAAGGTCGGGGTTATGAAAGGGAATACACGATGCTGACGAGGTCGGGGATACGCGCGGGGGTGGCGGGTGCGGCGCTCAGTCTCGCGGTAGCTACCGGTGGGGCGGTGCTGTCCAGTCCGCCGGCGCAGGCCGCGCGGATCGTCGAGACGTCGCAACCGGGGGTGGTGGTGATCGAACTCAGCCACGCCGACACCGTGGCCGCCGCCCACCTCGGCGCCGGTCGGGTCATCAACGCCGTCCTGGGCAACGATTACTGGGGCGTCATCCTGGAAACCGACTCCCGCTATCGCGCCGGGGCGTACTACCGTCCGGACAAGGCCGCCAGCTGGAATGACGTGACCGGTCATCAGGTCATCTCCGAGGCCGCCGCCCACCCAGGCGAGAGGGTCGTGATCGCGGTCTACGTTGACCGAACCAAGAGCCTGAACGGACATCCGCTGTGGATACAGCAGGTCTGGTGACCGGCGAGACGAAGAGGGAGTGGACGTGCCGTATCTCGGGTTGATCTACCTGGTGATCCTGGTGATCGCACTGATCGACATCATCAACACCGACGACGCCGCCGTGCGCGGGCTACCCAAGTTCGCCTGGGTAATCCTGGTGGTGATGCTGCCGTTGGTCGGTGCGCTGGTGTGGCTGGCGGTCGGACGCCCGGCCACTGATGAGCGACCACACCGGCAGCACACGGGTGCGGCCAGCGGATTCCCGGAATACGACCACCCGGGCCGCTACGTCCCGCAAGATCCTGAGGCAGACCGGGAATTCCTGCAGCAGTTGCGCGATCGAGCCGAACAGCAACGCCAGACCGCCCGCAAGCAGCAACGCGCCGCCGACCGATCTGACCGCCCAGACGACATGGGCCCGCCGCCGGCCTCCACGTGAGGGTCAGAATCGATGCGCATGGCGGATCGCAACCACCAGTGCGGGGTAGGTACGTCATAATCAGGCGATGGTGTTCGGTGATCCCACAGCGGAGAGCAGTTTTCCGATAAGTCAGCTGTTCGCTGCGCAATCCGGCCCTAACGAATCCCTACCTGATGACGAACTCGGACCAGATCTGCTGTACCACTACACCGATTCCGCTGCGCTAACAGGGATCATCGCTCCGGGGGGATGGCCGATCGAATACCCGGACTCGTCAGTTCATGCGTCGGCTGCGAAATTGTGGGCATCGGATGCCCGCTACATGAATGACGAGCAAGAACTGCTCTTTGGAGCCAAGATCTTTCACCGCCACCTCCGTCACGCGGCCAGCCGGCCCGGCGTCGACGACGTTCTGGGGAACGCGTTCACTGCGGTCGCGGACGCCTTTGCGAATCTGTCGGTCTACGACTGGGAGTTTGGGTGCTTCGCGGTGTCGTTGAGCGCGGAGCCCGACCTCTTGTCACAGTGGCGTGGCTACGGTGGCGGTACGGGCGGCTTCGCGATCGGTTTTACCTGGGATGCGCTGGCCGGTCACACTTTCGCCTTCCATCCCAAGTCAACCGCGATGGGGACAACCGCCTTCCGCACCGAGCTGCGCAAAGTCGGCTACGGCAAAACAGAGGCCGAGCGCCGAGCAGAACTCTTTGTGTCGTCCACGATCGCTCGCTGGCATACCACCGGAATGGGAGGACTCATTCGAGAGGGTGATGCACCGCATCTTCAGTTTCTGGCTGAGCAGGTATTCCGTGAGATCGCGACGGTAAAGGACGATGCATTCGCTGAGGAACAGGAGTGGCGGCTCTGGGCGATCAGCGAGGCGAAATATCCGGTGAACGTCCGTTCGGGCCGTTCCGGTCTAGTGCCTTACCTTGAGGTGGGCGTCAACTTGCGGTTCGATGATCACACGCATCCTACAATCGGAGCACTGATTGTAGGCCCACATGCAGTACAGGATGGCCAGATAGCCGCGGCCCGTGAGCTATTGAAGATGCAGGGGCACGACCCCCGTGTCGTAAGGGGGTCCGAGGTTCCATTCCGGGGATAACCGGAGAGGTAGCCCCAAGTGCCGCGTAGTCAATGACGATTTGCCTCGGTGTTGCGCCGGGGGAGCTTTCAGAACTCGAAAGTGCGCCACTGGGTGGTCTGTCTGAGACGCTCAATGTCGTCTCGGGTAAGGCGGACGAACTGCCTTCTGTGGATGTATCGCACCCCCGTCCTGCCCTGTGTCACGTCGCGGTCAGATCGAACTGGCGGGGAGCCGGCCAGCCAGGCGGCGATCATCGGCTGGCCGTGCGGGTCGACGGTGCGTTCCCATTGCAGCACCTTGCAGTAGTTCTGGACGGGGTCCGGACTGTCGGTGTATCCAACCTCGATCAGCATCCACCAGTCGCCTCCATCGTTAAGAACGGGTACAGGCACGGGTTCGGTCATTGCGCGCTCCTTCGGGTATTTCGGCTGCCCGAGAGGTTAGCTGGGGATGCAGACACGGCGCGTGTACGCGATGGCTTACAGCAGGATCTTCGCCGTCAGCTCAGCTCAGATGTCGTATCCGGAGTCTCGGCGAGGCGCAGTGTCCGGCGGTAGATCGCTGGTGCGGGGCGGCAGCGCGGCCGACGCGGAAGGGACGGTCGTAGGTTCAGCTTGGGTTCCTGTGTGGTCAAGTGCCGTGCGGATCGAGTCTTCGACGGCCCGGGCCTCGCCGGGAAGGTCGCGGCGGCGGGCCACTTCGGCTCGGGCGTGAGCTATGGCGGCGGCTGCGGCGTCGCGATCGTCGATGGCCGTCTGGTGGAGCTGGCGGGCACGGGCATCGGTCTGCTCGGCGGCTGCGAGTTCGCGTGCAAGCGTGGCGGTGTCGGCGGCGCGGGCGGTCAGTTCGTCCCATTGGTGTTCGGGAACGCCGACGTCCCGACGGGTCTGTTCGTGGGCGGCGGCGAGGTACTGATGCTGACGCTCGGCCGCGGCGACCGCCTCGGCGAGACGCTGGTGGTGCTGGTCGTGCTCGGCGCGCGCTTTGCGGCCGCGCCCGGCCGGCGGCAGTCCCGCCAGCTCGGTGCGTGCGTCGGTGACGCGGTCGGCGGCGTCGGCGAGGGCGAGTCCTGCGGTGCGGGCTGTGGTGATGCGGTCGACGGTGGCGGCGAGTTCGGCGTGCTCGGCGCGCACCCGCGGCGTCCGCTCGGGCGCTGGTCGGCTGGTTTTCAGGTCGTCGACGGCGAGGGCGTGGCGGCGGGTGAGGGTGCGTAGGTGTGCGGTGAGCTGGTCGTCGCTCATGACGCGGAGCGGGTCCTGGTGGAGCCAGTCACGCAGCTCGGCGTCGGCCGCCGGTTCGGCGACCGCGGTGGCGGTGGCTTCGGCGGCGGGTTGCGTCGCCGTCGGCGTGACCGCGTCGGGGGTAGCGACGGGCCCGGTGGCCGTGGTCGGCATGAGGAAGGTGTCGCGGTGGTGGTGAGCGGTGTGGGTGAGGGCGTGGACGTGGTTGAGACGGTTGTCGATTCGGTAGATGCGGGTGGTGAGGTCGGCGCGGCGGGCGCGCAGGTCGGCGAGGTTGAGTTCGTCGAGTTCGCTGGCTTGCAGGCGCATGAGTTCGACGTCGGTGTCGGTGACGCGGACACCGCCGGATTCGGCGATCGCGGACTCGAGGCGGGCGTTCGCGTCGTGGTAGACGGCGGCGAGGGCGTCGCGGTCGACGGTCGCGGCAGTGATGCGCCAGTCCAGGGCGGTGGCATCGGCCTCGGCGCGTAGCGCGGCGAGGTCGGGGGCTTCGTCGTCGCTGAGGGGATCGAGGTCGGTGGTGTCGGCGGCGCGGAGCTGGGCGGCGGTGCGGCGCAGGGCGGTTGCCTGGTTGGTGAGGTCTTCGATGAGTTGTTCGGCCATCATCAAGTCGTGGTGATGCCCGGCGGTGTCGGCGGCCGCGGCGAACTGGTGGTCGGCAGCAGCGCGCAACGCCAGAACATGCGGGGCCATGGCCTGCTGGTGGGCGCTGGTGCCGGCGTTGATCGCCTCGCGCAGCTGCGCCATGTCGGTGCCGAGTTCGGCGAGCTGGGCGGTGAGTTCGTAACGCAGCGCGATGCATTCGGCGAGGTCGGTCGGCGCGGCGAAGCGATCGGGTGCAGCGACGGCGTCAGCAGCGAACTCGTCGAAGTCCAGGTCCTCGTAACGGTCGAGGTCGTCCGGATCGAGGACATCGACGCCAGTTTCCGGCGGCGGGTCGGTGGCGGTGAGCGCGGCGAGGTAGTCCTCGTCAACGCCGACGTTCTCGTCGAGGTCGTTGCCGGGTTGTCCGGTGAGGGTGTCGGCCCAGGGGTCGGCCAGTCCGGCGGCTTCGGCGGCGGCTTCGGCGGCGGCTTCGTCTTCAGGGGTGGGCGGTGCCGGCGGTACTGGGGTGGTGTCGGTGGCGTGGCTGCTGTGGGTGACGAGCAGTTCGACTCGCCAGGTGAGCAGGCGGGCGTACTCATCGAGGCGGACGGTGTAGTCGTCGTCGGTGCCGCTGTGGAGCAGGGTGTCGGCAAGGTCGAGCAGCTCGTGGGGAGTCCACTGGGCGGGGTCGGCGGCGCTGACCGCGGCCACGAGTGCGGGCCAGGCGCGGTCGGTGAGGATCGCTTCGGCGGCCCGGTCCCCGACGATCCCGACGAGAGCGTCAGCCCAGTCGGGGCGCAGGCCGGTGTTGGTGGCTTCGGCCGCGGCGGGAGCCAGCTCACCGGACAGGCGCCACCACAGTGCGGCGGCGGGCATTTCGGTGGGCAGCGGGTTGTCGACGAGGGCGTCGCGGGCCAGAGCATCGACGTCGAGGCCGGCGCGGGCGGCCAGCGACAGGTGGTCAGCGAGTTCGGGCCAGTACGGGTCGGCGAGCAGGTGGGGGTCGAGGTCGCGGGCGAGGTCGGCGTAGCGGGCAGCCTCGGCAGTAGTGGTGGTGACCAGGGCGTCGGCGCGCTCGGTCAGCGCGGCGTGACGCCGCGCCAAGGCGATGGAATCTGGTCGCGGTCCGGCGGGACGCCGGTCGGTGTCGTCGACGCCGCGGGCGGCGCGGAACACGGCGAGTTCGGCGACGAGCTCGCCGCCGCGTTCGGCGTCAGCCAGGAGCAGCGGACGCGCCCACACGGGGGCGGTGGTGGCGTCCCAGGATGCGGCGCGTTCGGTGACGGCGGCGGCGAGGTCGGTGACGAGGGCGCCGCGGCGGGTGAGGTAGGGCGCCCACTGGGGGTCGTCGAACCCGACGGGGACCCGCGGCAGCCAGGGCAGAGGACCGCCGCCTGCGGAGTGTTGCTGGGTGGGGTCCAGGCGCCAGTCGAGCACGGCGGCCGGGTCGGCGGCGGTGGCCAGTTCGCGGTGGGTGATCGCGGCCTGTAGCCGCTCGATCGGGTCGTCGCCACCGAGGGCCAGCGTGGCGAGGTGGGTGCGCAGGGTGGGCCAGGCTGCGCACGCGGTGAGCGTGCCGGCGGGGGTGCCGGTGTGGGTGCTGTAGAGGGTGTCGGCGTCGTGTTCGAGGTCGCGCAGCGCCTTGGCGCCGAGAGCATGTTCGGCGGCCGAACCGAGGGCGTGGTCGTAGGCGGCCGCGGCCCGGGACAGACGTAGGAAGGGGTCGACGGCGTCGCGTTGGGCGGTGGTCGCCGACTGTTGGGTGCCGTCACGGCCGAGGATCGCGGCCAGGGTTTCCAGCCCGGTTTGGGGGTGGCGGGCCTTGGGGGTGGTGGCGTTGTGCGGGTCGGTCTCAGTGGTGGGCAGGTAGATGTGGTTGCCGTGGCGGCCGCGGGTCATCGCGACGTAGAGCAGTTGGCGGTCCAGGGCGTCGGAGCCGATGACGTGGCAGGTGTCGGCGGTCAGGCCCTGGGCGGCGTGAATGGTGGAGGCGTAGCCGAGGGTGGTGTTCTCGGCGACGTAGTCCGCCGGTAGCTGCACGTGCCGGTTGAGGTCGAGGTGCGCGGCGGTGAGGGTCCCGTCTGCGCCGATGTGGGTGACCCGCCACCGGTCGCCGTTGCGCACCCAGTCGGTGGCCGACAGGCGTAGATCGCGGCGGTTGCTGCGGGTGCTGATGATGTCGCCGACGCTCGCGGCCAGGCCATCAGACAGGCGCAGCTCGGGGCCGCGGAGGCGGGGGTCGATACCGGCGAGACGGTCGGCACGGGCGCGTTCGTTGAGGGCGTTGACGGTGTCGCGGGTGGCGGCGAGCATCACGGTGTCACGTCCGGCTGCGCGGTCGCCCAACCAGGCCAGGTAGGCGTCATCGGTGGCCACGGCGTCGGACTCGACGTGGATGCGCCCGTGGTCGGCGTAGAAACCGAGCGCGGCTGGGTCACCGTCACGCAGCGCCAGCGACGCCGCACCCTCGGCGGCGGCGGAGAAGCGGACCACCTGGCTCAGGGTCAGCGCACCGGTTTCGTGCGCGACGTCGCGCAGCACACCACCGGCAGAGATCGAGGCGAGCTGCTGGTCGTCGCCGACCAGCCGCACACTGCCACCGCGGGCGGCCACGCACCGGATCACCTCATCGAGGTCGGCGGTCGAGGCCATCCCGGCCTCGTCGACGACGACGAGGGTGTCGGGTCCGATGCTGGTGAACCAGTCCGGTTCCTTGGGTGCGTGATAGGCGGGATCGGCCAGTTTCTCTTGCGCCGCGGCCACCTTCGCCGCGAGCTCGGGGTTGTCCTCTGTGCGCGAGGGCGGCGTCGCGGCCAGGGCGCGGTCGCGGCTGGCTTGGGCGAGTTGGACGAGCTTGGCGGCGGTGTCGGTGGTGGTGTCGAGTTCTTCACGCAGCACCGCGGCTGCGGCGGCGGTGGGGGCCAGGCCGATGAGGGTTCCGCCGCTGTCGGTCCACGCCCGCGCAAGGGTGCGCATGGCGGTGGTCTTACCGGTACCGGCGGGCGCCAGCACCAGTTGCACGCGACGCCCGGAGGTGGCCAGTTCGCGCACCATGGCGGCTTGGCCGGCGTTGAGTTCGCGGCCGTTGGCGGCTTGCTCGAGCAACGCGATGTCAACGCTGGCCTCGTCGAGGCGGCGGCCGTCGGCGCGTCTGGCGGCGGCCACGATCCGGTGTTCGGCGGCCAGGATCTCGGTGCTGGTGTGCAGGGCGACGTCGTGGCGCACGAACACTGATTCGCCGTTCGCGCGGCGCAACACGTCGGGTTCGTTGAGGTCGCCGTCGAGGGCGTCAGACGACACCGCGACGCTGGTGTCAGCAGCGAGTGCGGTGTCGACGATGCGCTCGATGGCGGCGGCGAGGTCGTCGGTGTCGGTGATGCCGGCGAAGTCGCGGGCACGTAGTTGGCGTTCGGCTTCGGCGCGCAGATGCGGACGCTGCCAGCGGGCGCGTGTAGCCGAGATGTTCTCGATGCACGCACCGGCGAGGTCGGTGCACAACTCGTCGGTGAACTCCGAATACTCACGGGTGCGGGGGCGCGGGTGGGTGGCCTCGTGCACGAGGTCACTGATCGCTCGATCGCCGCCCAGGACGCGGCGCGCTTGGCTGCGCCACGCCTGGCGTTGCTCGGCATAGGAGCGGGGTTCGTGTTTGGCTTCGCGGGTTTCCAGGGTGGCCCGCTGGGCCAGATCGAACGCCTCACCAGTCGTGGGTTCACGGCCGTGATCGGCATGAAACTGCTGCGACAACTCACCGAGACGCTGCTCGATCATCGCGCGCCGCGACGACCACTGCGCCATCAGTTCGGTGGACACACCGTCGATTTCGCGGACCGGCCGTTTCCGTGCATCGGTCTGCTGACGTTCGCTGAACGAGACCCCGAGATCACGCTGGAGGTAGAGCTCGATGCGCGAGTTGTACACCTCCGACGCGGACACGGCGGCCTTGAACAACGGAGTGCCGTCCAGGGCCATCCACCGGGTGATCCCGGCCGCATCACGCACCCGCACCTTGTTGGAGATGGCGACGTGGGTGTGTAGGTCCGGGTCCCCGGCTCGGGAGTCGCGGTGGGTGAACGCCGCCGCGATCAGACCGTCGGTGTCGACCTGGGCGATGCCGTCGGTTCCCAACCGCGACAGGCACGCTTCACGCTCGATGAACGCCAGTGCATCGGCGACCGCCTGACGGTGGGCGGCCTCGATCTTCTCGGCCATCGGCAGCGGCGCGACCGCCCACAACGCCGACACCGATTTCACCGGACTGAACGTCATGTCGTAGCCGGCCACCGCCGACTGACGCCGGCGGCTTTGCTGCGCGATGAACCCTGAGAGCTCGCGCGAATCACGCGGCGGGCGACGGTAGGTGGCGCTGAACCGCTCGCGGCCCAACTCGGTGCGCAACGCCGCCCGGGTGTCGTCGTCGATGACCGCATCCCACCGCTCGCCGCGGGCGAGGTTGTGGTCGCGGAACACCACCGCGAGTTCCTGTAGAAACTCCGGGAATTCGTTGTAGACGGCGTAGGCGTTGCCCAGTTTCGTCGCCGCCAACGCCTCGGCCGTTCGGCAGTCCGAGGAGGCCACGGCGTGCTGTTCGATCGCGGTGGCGTTGGGGTGGCGGCCCTCGCCGAACAGGGCCTTCATCTGCGCCGCCGACACCATCGACCCGGCCTCGACGGTGCGCTTGTCGACCAGCTGCTCGGACACTTCCAGCCCGGCCCCGACATCGCTCAATCCGGCCAGCCCGGACCCGATCCACTGCCCCGGGGAATCACCTTTGGCGCTGTAGTAGTCGGCCAGCGTCACCCGCCCCTTGTCGGTGGCATCCATCGCCGCAACGGATTTCGTCAGGTACTCATACCCGTCGCCGGCGGTGAGCTTGTGGATGGTGGCGGTCACTCAGGTCACCGCCGGAATGGGCGCAGCTCGTTGGTCCGGATCACCGCATGGACGCTCGCGCGGTGCGCCCGGACCAGCTCGGCAATGACTCCGCTGGCGACCTCGTCGCCGCCCTCGATCCGCTCAGCCAGTGTCCCCAGAAGTTCCGCGGTGGCGGTGGGGGAGGCCAGCACCTGGGCCACCGCATCCTGAGCGGTGACCCCCGCCGTGGCGGGCCGGTCGTGGCGGCGGACCCACGCTGCGCGGCGGCACTCATCCGAGCACCAGCGCCGCGGCCGGCCGCGTCGCGGTGCGCCGTCTCCGGGCAGCACACCACCGCAGTGATCGCACGCCCCGGCACCGGCCATGACTGCATTCTGGCACATGAATTTCGTCGGACGAATCCGGAATGCAAGAGGTGTGTGGGAGTTAGAGGGTTTGTGGGTACATGGGATGAGGTGTGGCGTGAGGGGTGATCGGGGGTGATGGTGCAGGTGAGAAGGCTGAGGGGCGGGACTGGGAAGGCGGAAACGGTGGCGAGGTTGAGGGGGAGTGAGGGTGAAAGTGCACCGAGAGCGGGCGTGTGGCGGTGGCGAGGGGGCGTTGGCCGGCGTTATCGTGGCTGGTATGCCGTCGAACAATTCAAAACTCACTGCCAGTCAGGCGCGCGCCGCTGCGCGCAAACGAACCCTCGGGGCGTTGGAGACGCGTCGAGCCGAGGAACGCGCGAAACTCGAACGCAGACTCGAAGCCGAGTTGCGGGTGATGGAAGCCAACGAGGCCAACATCGCTGAGTTCCTACAAGCCGACTCCGAACTCGCCGCTGCCGAAGCAGAACTGCGCGTGATCACCGAGCGGTCAGCGAAGGCCAAAGCCGCCGCGCTCGCCGCGATCGCCGAGCGAGTAGGAAGTGTTAGTGGCGCGGCCGATCTCGTGGAGATCAGTGCCGCGAAAGCCAAGACGCTGCTGCGCGAGGCGGGCCTGTCCGTCGGGACCAAGAAGGCCACCCCCAGCCCGGAGCCAACACCGACCCCCGGCGCTCCGGATGCGGCCACCGATGAGACCCGCACCGAGCCCTCCGAGCCAGCGGTGATGTCGGCCTAGGGCTTTAGGGTTCGGCCATGAGTGTCGACCCTGACCACGATCAACTCGGCCTGTTCGCGGTGCCGGCCACCCACCTGGCGGTCGACACCGCGACACCGTCGCCGGGCGTGGTCACCGACCCGACGCTGATGCCCGATGCTCGCGCCGAGCAACACTTCTGGCAGCACGTCGTACTCACACCCCGTGGCTGCTGGTACTGGATCGGCGCGATCAGCTCCCCCGACGGGTACGGCCGATTCACCTTCCGCCGCAACAACCGCCAACGAGCGATCAGCGCGCACCGTTTCGCACTGCTGCTGGTGCACCCCGACCTCGGCGCCGACGCCGCCGACATCGGCGAGCACTACTGCAACGAACCACTCTGCGTGCGCGTCGATTCCGCACACGTGCGCATCGGCACCCAGACCAACAACCTCACCTACGCCGTCGGCCTCGGCCGCCACCGCGGATCACGACCAACCACCGCCATCGACCGCGCCGCGCGCTCGATCATGCTGCGCACGTACTTGCGTGACGGCGGCGACCCGGACCACGCGCGTCGACTGTTCCAACCCGTACCGTCCGCTACCGCCGACCAGCTCGGCCTGTTCTGAAATCGGCAACCAACCGCCTTGTGTTAGTGCCCGTAGTGCTCAGCGCTCACGCGAGGGTCGTCGTCACCGCATTGCGGCCGTCATTCCTACCGAGCTCAGAGGAGACCCCAATGCTCGAACTTGAACCCTCAGACGAGCCAACCGAGGCAGATACCGTCGGCCTACTGCGCAATGCGTCGGGGCGCTCGTTATCACCGTGGCGACGTACCTCGCCGGGTCCCATCGCGTTCGCGGCGGCTCACACTGCATACAACATCTGCATCAGCTACTCGTTCGCTATCTGGGTGGTGCGGGGCGCTGCCGCGGCGAGCGTGATCGCGATCGCGGTGACGCATCGCGTCCGGACAGGACAGTGGATCAGCATGGCGGCACCTGTACGTGCGCCCGACCCTGTGCGCACCTGACCCCACTACATTCCGCCGGGCGCTGGACGACTGAGGAGTACCGCAGCAGAGGGCAGAGCGTGGAGGTGTTAACTCAGACCGCGGCGCTCCCGAGGGGTCTAATGTTGCGCTCAACGACCAGCAGGAGTGACTGTAATGAACCAAGACGAGAGTGAGGCCGCTCGCCGCCGCGGGGCGCCGGACCTCGAGGTGTACAACCGGAACAGAACGGCTTTCAGGTCGATTGCCCCGCGTTTCTCTTCGTCTACGCCTAGCCGGGTAATTGCGTTAGTAGCTGTCTCGCTGATCATCTCGGCGGTATCTGGGTGTGAGTACTCGACGCCGACCAAGAGCATCGTTCCCCAGTTGATCGGTACGCCGCTAGACGAAGCAACAGCCCTCCTCGATGAGCGAGGGTTCGACAACGTAGACACCGAGGACGCCGCCGAGGACCGAACGATCTTCGCCGAGTCCAACTGGGTCGTCGTCACGCAGAGCCTCCCCGCGGACAGGTCCGTGCCGACGAATGCGCCACTGACACTGGGAGCGGCGAAGCCTTCTGATGCCAGATACGCCGAGCTCCTTGCTGCCGCTGGCGACAGATCGAAGCTCGACGAGCAGGAGGCAAACGCACGAGCGGACCGCGAGGCGAAACGCAATCCGTGCAGGCTCCTGGCCGGTATTACAGTCGACTCAAGAGTTTTCAGCGACCAACTCCAGGCTCCGCGATCAGATACTGGTGACTACGAGAACGGGTTCCGGCCGGTAAAGCTCGCTTGCGCGAACGACGACCTCGGACTTGCAATCGAACTGAACAGCTACCCCACCCCACAACAAGCGCGCGACGCGGCGACGCAAGCCGTGACCGTCAATCCGGATGATAAGTACGCCACAGACATGCTGATCGGTAATAGAGGGGTGGTGGTGAAGTACCCCGAGGGCGGCGGCTACTTCCTCAACCCAGACACTGGTGTTGGCCGGCAATCATTCAACGTGGGGACCTGGCAAATGATGACTGAAGTCAATTTTGACGACGCTCCAACGGCAGCCGCCTCCGGTCAGCCCGACCCCGCCCCCGCCGTAGTCTCGGTCTACAACCAACTGAGGTCCAAAGCGACTCAGATCATCCCTGGTGACAATTGGTGAGATACCGAGGGTGCCCCGCATGGGAAAAGGGATATGTACGCGCGATGAATGGTCGGCGTCACCTGATTGGGTGACACTGCGAACGGTGAGCCTGAAGCGGGTGCCCCTGGCAGGGGTCAGTCGAACAGCGACATCTGCTGTTCGGCGGCGGCGGCGTCGGTGCGGTCGATGTAGGTCTGCGCCCAGTCCTTGACCACGGCGACGGGTTCGTCGAGGGCGGTAGCGACCTGGTCCCAGGTGAGGTTGTCGACGTGGCGCAGGGTGTAGGCGTCGGCGTAGAGCTTGGTGAGGTCGGCGGCCGGGTATCGGATGTCGACGGTCATGGCGGGGTTCCTTTCGGTGTGTCAGTTCGGGCGGAGGGCGGACAGGCGGGTGCGGTGTTCGCGTAGTGCGATGCCGTGGGCGCACATGTAGTCCCACAGTTCGGCTTCGGGGAGGTGGTCGGCGGCGTGGGTGATGCCGTCTCCGGCGGCGCGGTAGCGGCGGCGGTAGGCATCGGCGACGACCATCGCCGCGTAGTGGCGTGCCTGGATGCCGTCGGCGCCGGCGGCGGTCGCCGTGACGAGCGCACGGGTGAGGTGCTCGGCGCCGAGGGTGGCCGCGCGTCCTTGGCGGCGTAGTTCGTGGGCGACGGTGGTGGCGTCGTGCGCGCGGTGGGCGCCGTCGGTGATGAGTTCGGCGATGATCGTGAACAGTTCGCCGTGGGCGGGCACGTAGAAGTCCTTGGCCTGGACCAGGCCGACGATGTCGGCGAGGTCGTCGTGGTGGGCGGGTGTGGCCCACAGCAGCGCCGAGAGGAACAGGATCTCGGCGTGGCCGGTGTCGCTGGCCCACCCGTGGCCGCCGGTGAGTGCCACGTCGTGGGCGGCGGCGCTCGCCGACGGGTCGGGTGGGGGCTCGGCCGGCATGGTTCAGATCACCTGGTGGCGTCGTGTGGTGTCGCCGCGGCCGTCGTAGTCGTAGTTGAGGTAGTGGCCGCACTCTCGGCGGGCGCGCTCGACCAGTTCAAGGGCCTGGTCGAGCAGGTGGGGAAGCACAGCGATGTCGGCGAGGCGGGTGTTCACCTCCGTGAGCGGGAGGCGGGTGAGGTCACCGTCTTCGTAGACGGCGATGACGATCGGGTGGACGGGCGGGCGGTGCGGGTTGCTCGGCACGAAGACGCCGGCGCCGTTGTCGATGAGTGCCTGCCAGTTGTCGTCGATGATCACCACGGCGTCGCGCGTGCGGGTGTAGGCGAGGTGCCCGCTGCGCTGCGAGCCGAAGGTGGTGCGGGTGAACACCAACCCGGTGGTGGCCGTGATGTCGGCGAGAGCGGCGTCGAGGGTGTAGCTCATCGCAGCCGCCGTTCGGCGCGGGCCTCGAGAGCAGCGAGCATGGCGGTGTCGTCCTGGGCGGCGAGCGCGGCCTCTTCGGCGGCGCCGATCTCGCAGTCCGGTGCGTGCGGATCGCTGAAGTGTTCCCCGCACCTCTGGCAGCAGTCCGAATGGATGTTGGTCATGGTGATCTGGATGACGCCCTCGTCGAAGTTGGCCACGAAGGTGAGGCCGTCGGGAACGGCGATCCTGACGACGAGGTCGCCCTCGACGTCGGCGAGTGTGGCCTGCACCTGGGGTGCGGCGGTGTCGGCGGGATCCGCTGCGGCTTGGGTTGCCCACAGCGAGGCGTTGTCGGTGGCGATCGCGAGGCCACCGAAGGTCCACTGGGTGTGGTCGTTGGTGGCGGTGGTGGTGGTGGTGGATGGACGGCTCATCCTGGTTCTCCTTGGTCGGTGTGCTGGTGGGTGTCGTCGACGGCAAGTGCGACACCCCGTTTCTGGGGGACAGGCGGGTCAGGCTGCGGTGGCGAGAGCCTTGACTCGGTCTGGGCGGAACCCCGACCAGTGCGTGTCGCCGGCAACCACGACCGGTGCCTGCTGGTAGCCCAGGCTCATCACGTAGTCGCGGGCCTCGTCGTCGGCGCTGATGTCGACCACCTGATAAGTCAAACCCTGCTTGTCCAACGCCTTGTAGGTGGCGTGGCACTGGACGCAGGCGGGCTTGGTGTACACGGTGATCGTCATTTCTGAAACCTTTCTTTCGGTGGCTGTTTGCTTTCTTCTATTCTATACCTAATGGGCTGTATAGGCAAGGGCTGCAACGTCTTTCAAAGTTCAAAGAAATGCACCGAGACATGCTGTTAGGGGTCCTTTGAATGCCCCCACCTCGTCTATTCCGGGATTCTTTTTATACGTTCGGAAATCTCCACAGAAACGCGCACCGAATAACTTCGGAATTGCAGGGAGTTGCGTGACTGCGCCGGTAGGCAAGAGGGCTCTGGCCCTCGTGGGATGGCCGCGGGCGAGCTGAGAGTGGCGGGGCCGGGTCAGCGGATGGTGGTGATGAGTGCGCTGGGGGTGGTGTGCAGGGCGCGAGCGATCCGGGTGAGGGTGACCACGGTCGGCGCGCGCTCACCGGCCTCGATGCCGCGCAGGAAGGTCCGGCTGGTGCCGACGGTGCGGGCCAGGGCTTGCTGGCTGATCTTGAGTTCGGTGCGGCGGGCGACGATCGCGGCTCCGACAGCGGCCATGACGGCGGTCTCGTCGACGCTGATCGCGGACGGTTCACTCGACATGGACGCGGGCCTCTCGGGGGCGGTGGGTGGTTGTGTGGTGTCGAGCTTGCCAGAGCCGACCGAAGGCGAGTGCGTGCCGTGCCCGGCAACGCAGGCCGGGCACGCCACGATCGGTGGTGTCGGTCATTGGCCGAGAGTTTCGGCGGCGACGTCGTAGCCTCCCCACAACGATCGGCCTGGCACTGCCCGCCACCCGTGCGGTCCGCGGCGGGTGATCATCGGGTAGCCCTGGGGGCGATCGGTGCCGTGTAGCTCGGTGACGGTGGTTTCCCAGTTGCGGCGGGTGCGGCGCTTGGGTCCGTCGTCGTAGGGCGCCGAGGGCACGATCGGGTCGTCGCGCCATCCCGGGAAGCAGTGGTCCAGGCCCAGCAGCGCCGCGTCGGTGTCGTCGTCGACGACCTCGGAGTGCCAGCCGCAGCCTCGGCAGAAGCTGCGCGAGACCAGATCACCCACGCACAGGCAACCGCGGTGCGATGCCCGGTTGCATCGGAGGTCGGTTTGCAGGGTGATCGGGATGCACGTGTCGGTCGGTTCGCGGCTGCTCGCGTACTCACCGATCGCGACGTGCCAGCCGTGCGAGTCGCGCAGGCAGGCGAGATCAGGCCATGCCTTCCTCCACTGCGTCATCGCGTGCTCGTAGTCGGCAATCGTGATGCACCGCAGGGCATACAAGCGAGGGACACCAGTTGTGCGCTCGGCGTGCGCACGCTCATCGCGTGCCGCCTCGGCGAACATGTCGAGCTGTAGGCCCTGCGAGGACGGCGCGGTCGGCGTCGTCGGGAGAGTGGTTGTGGTCATGACTTGACTGTACCCTATAGGGTGCATATTGTGAACCCTATAAGGTGCAGAACTACGGCGGGTTAGACGCCCAGAACATGCACCACCACAGCAACATTCGACACAAAGGGAGCCTCGCATGTCGTGGAGCTACAGCAACATCGCCGCCAGCCCGAGCGCACGCGAGATCATCCGCGCCACCAACGTGCTCCAGAGCGGACATCACGAGTTGGTACCCATCGAGCACGTGCACGCCATGGTTGATCTGACGTGGTCCCAGTGGGCGCTTGGTCTCGCCGAAATCCTCACCACCGGTATCGGGATCGTCCTGGCCGATGACGAGAATCGCGAATGCCTGTTCCTGGCCCGCACACCGATCTACGCCGCCAACTGACGCCGCTACGCCACGACGTCATCTGAGAGGACACCCCATGACGCGCCGCACATCGTCCGACCACGACGACATCGACCTGCTCGATCTGCTCGACGGCACCGCCGAGCGCATCGAGGAGCAACGTCGCCTCGATGCCGAAATCGCGACCCTGCGTCAGCTGTGGGAGCAGCGTCGCGCCGGTCGACCCGACGGCCAACCCGTGCCGACCGGCGAGGACTGGTGTGGGCGCTGCGGGCAGAACACCTTCGACTACGGGCTGGTCATCAACCACGACCTGGGCTACCTCGGCTGCCCGGTCGAGGTCGACCCCACCTGGTCGAAATACCAGTGCGTCGGCTTCCGGGGCGCCGTGGGCTACCCGTCAAGCACGCTCATCGTCGAGGACCTCTGCGACCGCTGGGACCGCCAGTTCTTTCCCGACTGCGAATGCGGGCACCCCTGGGGAGTACACACCCACGCCGCCCACCCCACCTGGAGCTTCGCCTGCAACACCTCGTGCGGCTGCCCGATCTACCGGGAGCCGTCCACCTGAGTTCTCACCATCAGGTCGCTGCATGCAGGGGACCGCGTCCGCTACGGTACGAACGTGTCGACTCCTTCTGGACAGCCTGGCCAGGCGTCTATCGACGTGCAGATTCTTGCGCAACGGGTCTACGGAAACCCCGGCGAGGGGCTTGTGTCGAATTCAGCGCTGCGGTCCTCGATGGACGAGGAAGCGTTGCTCAAAGGCTTGGTCGGCGAGCAGAAGTCGCACGATCTGTTCATCGCGGAGTTGGCGCGGTTCCATGCAACAGATGGGGTCCAGATCGTTCACGGTCTCCGATATCCAGGCACCGAGCACGCCGATATCGACCATGCCCTCGTCTGTGGTGACCGGGTGTTTCTGATCGACTCGAAACTGTGGATGCCCGATGACTACCGCTGGTACGGCGACGCTATCCTCGCTGGTCCTGCCGACAACCCACGCCTGATCCGGAGCAGTTTCGGCGATGCCGTTGCCAAATTCGCGACCATCGTGGCGCCGGCGAAAGTCAACGCGGCAATCCTCGTTCATGCCAGCCGACCCGGGCGCCTCACGGTCGACAACACGCTGGCTGGTCACCACCCACCTATGCGCCTCGCCGCAGACGGTCTCGACGACGTGATCACGTGGCTGGCGGCGGGAATCCCACGAAACGGCAACGCCGTTCACGTCCAGCAGTACCAGCAGTGGCAAACGATCACCATGACGTGCGTCCTCGAGCAAAAGCCGGGGACACCGCAAGCCCACAGGGTCGAACAACACCAGGCCCTCCTGCGGGCACGCGATGAACAGCGCGCGGCCCAGCAGCAACGCCGCGAAGCACGCCAGCAGGTCGCCCAAGACTGGCTGGACAGCCGAAAGTCCAAGAAGCAGAAGAAGAAGGCGGATCTCGCCCGACAACAGCAACAGTACGAGCAGAAACGTCGGCAACGCCGCCAGGATCAGGTACTCCGCATGCAACACGATGCGCTGAACAAAGAGCGGCCCGGATGGAAACGAAAGTCCTGGTGGTAAGGCCACCACACTGGACTTCCCGAACCAGGCACGTCGTCGAGCGGCGTTACGCGACTGGACACCCTCGTTCGACGTTCGCGGCTACAGCTCGGGCCCGTAGTCGCGGGAGCGTTCCGTGCTCGGCGCCGGCGGCCCGCTGGACGTCTCCGGTGCGGGTGTGCGGGGCGCCGCGTGTGGAGCGCGAGTGTCGCCGAGCAGTTCTCCGATCGAGCGTGGTCTCTCCGAAGTCCACGCACCGTCGTCGGGGTTCCATCGGCAGTGCCCAGCCGTACCCGCCAGGATTGGTTCGATGAGGCTGTTGGCGGCCGTGAGCGCGGCGTCGGCCTGGTGCAGGTGCGCTGGTAGGCCACTGTGTGCGGCCCGTTGAGGGTAGTCACGTTCCCAGGTCGGGTTGGGCAGCACCAACGGCGCAGGGATCGTCAGGTCGCGGCGCTGTTCTTGGTGACGGATCGCGGCGCGCAGCTGCTCGGCGTCGAACGACTGGGTGCGGGCGAGGATGACGAGGTCGACCAGGTCGTGGGCGCGCGTGGAGGGGCTGTCGCCGTGGGGGCCGTGCAGCTCGTAGAGGGCAGCGACTTTGTCGGCGACCGCTTCGGCGGCGGCCTGCATCCGGATCACGGGCATGGGGTCGAGTTCGTCGAGGGCGAGCACCGGGCGCGGGCTGATCGTCTCGGGCGGTAGCAGCATCTCCCGGTGGGTCGCGAGGTCGAGCGTGGCGTCGGAGAACCGTTGTCCGGC